>JASHVY010000339.1 GCA_030044345.1 Acetobacteraceae bacterium
GCTTCTCCCAGACCGGCCCAGGCACGGTATTACTATTATGTTTCCTGCGTGCCTTATGCGATCCAGCGCAGCGGCATCAACCTGCCGGGCAATGCCTGGCAGTGGTGGTACAATGCTGCCGGTCGCTATGCCCGCGGGCAGATGCCGGAGCCGGGTGCCGTGCTCGCCTTCCGTTCGATTCGCAGCATGCCGCTCGGCCATGTCGCGGTGGTGAGCCGGATCATCAATTCGCGTGAGATCCTGGTCGATCAGGCGAACTGGATGCCGGCGGGCGTGATCCGGCTCGGCGTGCCGGTGGTGGATGTGTCGCCCGAGAATGACTGGACGGAGGTGCGCGTCAGCATCGGCGGGGGGCATTTCGGCTCCGATTACCCGACCTACGGCTTCATCTATCATGCGTCCCCCAGCTATCATGCGCCCATGGTCGCAGCGCCCGCCGAGGTGGTGGCCGAAAACCTGCCGGTGCCGCCGATGAGCCCGAGCGATCTCGGCAAGGTCAGGGCGGCCGGCCTCTCCAACGGGTTGGCGGGCTGGGCCGGCCATGTCGAGGTGGCGGAAGCGCCGGCGCCTTACGCCGCGCCCGGCGGCTCGGCGCTCGTCTCCGCCGGGCTCCAGCTCGACGCGCCCGATCACAGCATCCGCTGATCGGACGCGGCTCTTCCCCGAGTTTTCGCGGCCCGCCGGGGACGAGAGGCACCCTTGCCTGGCTCGAAATCGATGCCCTCTTCCCTCCACTGCCGATTCCCTTGAGATAGGAAAGCGTGCCCTTCGCCCATCGGCGAGACGATCGCCGGAAGGAGGGGGCCGCAAGGAAGCCAGCAGGGAGGGAG
Organism: Acetobacteraceae bacterium; assembly: GCA_030044345.1. Lineage (GTDB taxonomy): Bacteria > Pseudomonadota > Alphaproteobacteria > Acetobacterales > Acetobacteraceae > JAKAWQ01. The sequence goes on from JASHVY010000339.1 coordinate 831, forward strand.
AATGGATTTCCGCAAGGAATTCCGCGTTCCGGAAGGCGGCAAGTTCCGTCTCCGGGACATCGATCCGGCGTTCAAAGGCCATCACGAATCGGCTGAATCCGCGAAGGAAGAGACGGAGCTCTCTCGCGGCAGGCTCGCCGCGCTGCAAATCCTGCTCTACGCGGAAAGGAAGCGCGCCGTCCTGATCGTGCTTCAGGCGATGGATGCCGGCGGCAAGGACGGAACGGTCGGCCATGTCTTCGGCGCCCTCAATCCGCAAGGCGCGCGGGTTGCCGGCTTCAAGGTGCCGACGCAGATGGAGCTCGCGCACGATTTCCTCTGGCGGGTGCATCCCGAGGCGCCCGCCAAGGGCGAGATCGCCATCTTCAACCGCTCCCATTACGAGGACGTCCTGGTCACCCGCGTGCATGGGCTGATCGACCGCCCGACCTGGGAAGCCCGCTACGAACGGATCCGCGAATTCGAAAAGCTGCTCGCCGGAACCGGCACGACGATCCTGAAATTCTTCCTCCATATCAGCAAGGAGGAGCAGCTCGCGCGCTTCGCGCAGCGGCTCGACGATCCGGCGCGGAACTGGAAGATCAGCGAAGCGGACTACAAGGAACGGGAATCCTGGGACGCCTATATGGCGGCCTATGAGGAGGCGCTGGCGCAGACGAGCCTCGCCCATGCGCCCTGGTACGTGGTGCCGGCGAACCACAAATGATTTCGCAACCTGGCGGTCTCGGCGATCGTCGCAGCGACGCTCGAAGAGCTCGGGATGCGCTACCCTTCTCCCACGGTCGATCTGGCACGGATTCGGCGCGAGTACCATGAAGCCGTGAAGGAGGAGAAGGCCGAACATCGCCATGGCTGAGGCCCATGGCTGAGGCGATGAAGGCGCGGCGGGGGGTTCATCTCTTCCGCTCGCTTCGCGGTTATCGGCGCGATTTCCTGTCGCACGACGCGGTGGCGGGAATGATGCTGCTTGCGATCGCCTTGCCCGGGCAGCTCGCGACGGCGCGGCTCGCCGGCTTGCCGCCCGAAAGCGGGCTGCTCGCCTTCGTCGCCGGATCGATCGGGTTCGCCGCGTTCGGCTGGCACCGATTTGCCTCGGTCGCAGCGGATTCGACGATCGCGCCGATCTTCGCCGGCACGCTCGCGGTTCTCGCCGGCGCGGATCCCGCGCGCGCCGCTTCCCTGGCGGCATTGCTGGCGCTCCTGGTGGGCATCATCCTCGCCATCGTCGGCGCCGCCCGCGCGGGCTGGATCGCCGATCTGCTCTCCATTCCCGTGACGGTCGGGTTCCTCGCCGGGATCGCGGTGCAGATCCTGGTCGGACAGATCCCCGGCATGCTCGGGATCGCGGCCGGCGAAGGGCACATCGCGGTGCGGTTCGCCACGCTCATCCGGCGCTTGCCCGAGGCCAACCCGACGACAACAGCGCTCGGGCTCACCGTGCTCGTCGCGACGCTGCTCGGCCAGCGCCGCTGGGGAGCGCGGCTCCGCGTCCGGATTCCGGGCGCTCTTCTGGGGCTGGCGGCGGCGGGGCTCGCGGTGTGGCTGCTCAGGCTTGGGCATCGGGGGGTGGCGGTGCTCGGGCCGCTCACCCCGCCGGTGCCGCGGATCACGCTCGGCCGGGTCGGGCTCGGAGACGTGGTGGCCCTGCTGCCGGTCGCGCTCACCGTTTCCTTCGTCTGCATGATGCAGACAGCCGCGGTGACGCGGAGCTTTCCCGCGCCGGGTGAACCCGGGGAAGAAGTCAGCCGCGATTTCGGCGGCGTGGGCGCGGGAAACATCCTGGCCGCGCTGCTCGGCACCTTCGCCGTGGATGCGAGCCCGCCGAGCACGGCGGTGGTGGCGCAAGCGGGCGGGCGATCGCAGGCGGCGGCGCTGATCGCGGCCGCCGCGATCCTGGCGATCGTGGTGGCTGCCGGGCGGGCCTTCGTCTATGTGCCGGTGGCGGCG
>JASHVY010000340.1 GCA_030044345.1 Acetobacteraceae bacterium
CTCAAGGCCGGCACGGCGCAGAAAGTCGTCCTCAATCTCTTCTCGAGCCTCGTGATGATCCTGCTCAACCATGTCTATCGCGGCCGGATGGTCGATCTTCAAATCACCAATGCCAAGCTCGGCCGGCGCGCGATTCGCACTGTCTGCGAGCTGACCGGCGCGAGCGAGGACGTTGCCGCCTCGCTCCTTGCCCGCGCGCAGGGAAACATCAAGCGCGCGCTGCTGCTTGCCCGCGGTCTCACGCCCGAGGAAGCGGACCGCGCGCTCGCGCGGCAGGGCGGAAATCTGCGGGCGGCGCTCGCATCTCTCGATCATCCTTCAGCATGACACGGGAGGCACTCCTCGTTCCGTTCCTGTTCGATGGCGCAAAACTCCGTCCGGAACAGGCGGTGCTCGTCGAGGATGGGCACATTGTCGCCATCATTCCGCCATCGGAAGTTCCTGGATCGTATCCAATCACTCGTCCTGCCGGCGCGGCCTATCTTTCGCCCGGCCTCATCGATCTGCAGGTGAATGGCGGTGGTGGTGTTCTCTTCAATGATGACATCACGCCGGCGGGGCTTGCCCGCATTGCGGCCGCGCATCGCGCGCTCGGCACGTCTCATATCCAACCGACGCTGATGAGCGGGAGCACGGCGGAGATCGCGGCCGCGCTCGATGCTGCGCGCACGGCCATGGCGCGCTTCATTCCCGGTATCCTCGGGCTGCATATTGAAGGCCCGTTCTTCAATCCGCGCCGACGGGGCATCCATCCCGCGCGCGCGATCCGCGCGATGAGCGCGGAGGATCTCGATCTTCTCACAGCTCCTTTCCCCGGCCCTCTCACGCTCACGCTGGCGCCCGAGACCGTGCCGGAGGCAGCGCTCCGCCGGCTTGCCTCTGCCGGTATCGTGCTGCTGGCGGGCCATACCGAGGCGACATCCGAGGAGATTGCGCGGGCGCGCGGGGCCGGCCTTGCCGGGTTCACGCATCTCTTCAACGCCATGCCGCCCATCGCCGGGCGCACGCCGGGCCCGGCCGGCGCCGCGCTGGCCGATCGCGAAAGTTTCGCCTCGATCATTGTCGATGGGCTGCATGTTCATCCGGATGCCGTCCGCCTCGCGCTGGCGGCCAAGGCAACGGAGCGTCTTTTTCTCGTCTCCGATGCCATGCCGACGGTGGGTGCGGCGATCGATTCCTTTTTTGTCGGCGAAAGTCTCATTCGCCTCAAGGAAGGAAGGCTGGTCGATGAGGCGGGCACGCTGGGTGGTGCGCATCTCTCGCTCGCCGAGGCGGTGCGCAATGTCCATCGCCTGCTCGGCCTCGATCCGGCCGAGGCGCTCCGGATGGCCACGGCAACGCCGGCGGCCTGCCTTCGCGCGGGACGCGGTCTTGGGGATATCCAGCCGGGCTCGCTCGTTCCCGGCGCGCGCGCCGATCTTGCGCTGTTCGATCGCTCTCTTGCGCTGCTCGGAACCTGGGAAGGCGGCATCTTCAGGCCGGGGCCGGAGAGGGAGCCGGCAGGCATGGAAAAATCATAAGAAGATACGGAGAGTTTTGCCCATTTCAGGCGCGGATATGAGCATGCGGCGCGGTGCCGGGACCGTGATCATGTCGCGTGCCCGATTCGCGCACCGGCACCACATGCAGGCTGGCATGACGAACGCCGCGTTCCACCGTGATTGCATCGGCGAGCGCGTGCACTTCGGCCAGCTTGCCTTTGAGCACGGAGACCTCCAGCGCGCTCTCGTGATCGATCGGCGCACGCACCGTCGAGACCACGAGATCGTGATGGTCGTGCAGCGCACGGCTCAGAATCTGTGCCAGCCCTCTCGTCTCATGGTCGAAAATATAGGCGAGCACGGCCATGCAGAGCGTCTTGCCCTGGATGACGGTCTCGCGTGAGGCGGCGGCCCGGATCATATCGCGAACAGCCTCAGAGCGGCTCGCATAGCCGCGACGCTGCATCAGCGCATCCACCGTCTGCAAAAGCTCATCGTCGATCGTGATGGTGACTCGTTCCATATCTGAGAAATCCTGGAGCGCGATGACCGGAGGTGGAATCACCGTAGGTCTGAATCACGCGGAAAAACAAATGGCTGGAGCGGAATGCGCGAGCGCGAGCGAACCCATCCCACTCTAGAGAATCCGCTCTCCTGATCAAGCGTACCGGCATCGGAACCATGGGTTCAAGCGGATTGACAATATGATGTTTTACGAAAATAGTATGATCACATCGTTCAGAGTCAGCGTAGGCGGTTTTTGTGAGGTGTCACTTGCGGAACAGGCTGCGGGATCTCTTCGATGATCGCAAGGACGGCCTCGGCGCCAAGGTGGCCGGTCTCTATGCCGTTCTGATCGCCGCCAACCTCGCCGCCTGGGCCTGGGCTTTCCTCTCGTTCCGGCACTATCCGCTGCTGCTCGGCACCTCCCTTCTCGCCTATGGCTTCGGGTTGCGCCATGCGGTGGATGCAGACCACATCGCCGCCATCGACAACGTCACGCGCAAGCTGATGCAGGAGGGCAAGCGGCCGGTCGCTGTCGGCTTCTTCTTTTCCCTTGGCCATTCGACCATTGTCGTGCTCGCCTCGGTCGGCATCGCCGCCACGGCGCTCGCGCTCAAGAGCCGATTCGACACCTTCCAGACGGTCGGCGGCATCATTGGAACCCTGGTCTCCTCGCTCTTCCTGCTCGCGATCGCCGCAATCAATCTCGTGATCCTGGCCGGGGTCTATCGGACCTTCCGCCACGTGACGAAGGGCGGGCGCTATGAGGAGGAGGATCTCAACGCCCTGCTCGCGGGACGCGGCCTGCTGGCCCGGCTGTTCCGCCCGATGTTCCGCCTGGTGCGGCAGAGCTGGCACATGTACCCCCTCGGCTTTCTCTTCGGCCTTGGCTTCGATACGGCGACGGAAATCGGGCTGCTCGGCATCTCGGCGGCCGAAGCGGCGAAAGGAATGCCGATCTGGTCAATCCTCGTCTTCCCGGCACTTTTCACGGCGGGGATGTCGCTGATCGACACGACCGACAGCATCCTGATGCTCGGCGCCTATGGTTGGGCCTTCGTCAAGCCGGTGCGCAAGCTCTATTACAACCTCACGATCACGTTCGTTTCGGTGATCGTCGCTCTCATCGTCGGCGGGATCGAGGCGCTCGGCCTCATCGGCGATCAGCTCGGCCTGCAAGGGAGTTTCTGGCGGGCGATGGATGCGCTGAACGACAATTTCGGCACCATCGGCTACGTGATCGTCGCAGTCTTCGTGCTGAGCTGGACGATCGCGGCGCTGATCTATCGCGTTCGTGGCTATGAGCGGCTGGAAATGGAAGGTTGAGCGGGCGGGAATGTTCCCGCCCGCTCCATTTTTCCTCAGGCGCTCGCCTGCGAGACGAACTTGGTGATGAGATAGGCTTCGATCGCCTCGAGCCCGCCTTCGGAGCCATAGCCCGAATCCTTGACCCCGCCGAACGGCACTTCCGGCAGCGCGAGCCCGTGGTGGTTGATCGAGATCATCCCCGTCTCCACCGCGCCCGCGATTGCCGTCGCGGTCTTCGCCGAGCGCGTATAGGCATAGGCGGCGAGCCCGTAATTCAGCCGGTTCGCCTCCGCGACCACCTCATCGAACTCGCGGAACGGCGCGATCAGCGCCACCGGGCCGAAGGGTTCCTCATTCATCGCCCGCGCCGTCCTCGGCACATTCGTCAGCACCGTCGGCTCGAAGAAATAGCCTTTGTTGCCGATGCGCTTGCCGCCCGTCGCCAGCTCCGCGCCCTTCTGCACGGCATCGGTGATGAAGCCTTCCATCGCCGCCACCCGACGCTCATGGGCGAGCGGGCCCATCTGGGTCGCGGGATCGAGCCCGTCCCCCACCTTCAGCCCCTTGGCGACCGCGACGAAGCGGTCGACAAAATCCTCATACACTTTCTCCTGCACCAGGAAGCGCGTGGGCGCGATGCAGACCTGCCCGGCGTTGCGGAACTTGTTGGCGGAGAGGATCTTCGTCGCCGCCTCGACATCCGCGTCCTCGAAGACGATGGCCGGCGCATGTCCGCCGAGCTCCATCGTCACCCGCTTCATGTGCGCGCCGGCGAGCGCGGCGAGCTGCTTGCCGACCGCGGTCGAGCCGGTGAAGGAGATTTTTCGCACCACCGGGTGCGGGATCAGGTAGCCCGAGATATCGCCGGGCACGCCGAAGACGAGATTGACCACCCCCTCGGGCACGCCGGCATCGGCGTAGGCGCGCACCAGCTCGGCGCAGGAGGCGGGCGTTTCCTCCGGGCCCTTGATGATGATCGCGCAGCCGGCGGCGAGGGCGGCGGAGATCTTCCGCACCGCCTGGTTGACCGGGAAATTCCATGGCGTGAAGGCAGCGGCGACGCCCACCGGCTCCTTGACGACGAGCTGATAGACCCCCGGCGCGCGCGCCGGCACCACGCGGCCATAGGCGCGGCGCGCCTCCTCCGCGAACCATTCGATGATGTCTCCGGCGAGCGCGGTCTCGCCGCGCGCCTCTGCCAGAGGCTTGCCCTGCTCGATGGTCATGATGCGCGCGATCGCCTCGATCCGCTCGCGCATCAGGGAGGCCGCCTTGCGCATGATCTTCGCCCGCTCATAGGCGGAGATGCGGCGCCAGGTCTCGAAACCCTTGGCCGCAGCGGCGAGCGCGCGGTCGAGATCCGGCTGCTCGGCATGCGCGACCTTGCCGATCGGCTCGCCGGTCGCGGGGTTCATCACTGCGATGGTCTTGCCGGCGGCGGCGCCGCTCCAGGTTCCGTCGATGAACAGCGAGACATCGGAATACATGGCTCCACTCCTCCGCAAGCACGTGCGGGCGATCCCGCGCCGCCGAATGCGCGCATCATGCGCTGCGCTGCCCGCGTGGTCGAGCCCGCCAGGGCGAGGCCGGGCAGGGTCGAGCGTTCTGCTTTACGGAACGGGTTTAGAGACCGATTGAGAATGCGGCTTGCGGTGAGTCGGACGACCACCGCAGTCGCATTCTCAACGGTCTCTTAGACGGGCTCGGTATCGAGCGCGTAACCCGCGGCACGAACAGTGCGCACCACATCCTGCTCGCCCGGCCCGTTGAGCGCCCGCCTGAGGCGACGGATATGCACATCCACGGTGCGCGGCTCGACATGGATGTCCGGGCCCCAGACGGCGTCCAGCAGCTCCTCGCGTGAGAAGACACGGCAAGGGTGCTGCATCAGGAATTCGAGCAGGCGGAACTCGGTCGGGCCGAGATGCACCGCGCGGCTGTTGCGGCTGGTGCGGTGCTGCGCGAGATCGAGGGTGATGTCATGAAAGCGGAGCTGGCCCTTGGCGGGCACCGCGCCGGAACGCCGCAGCAGCGCCCGCATGCGGGCGAGCAGCGCCTCCACGCTGAAGGGCTTGGTGATGTAGTCGTCGGCGCCGATATTCAGCCCGCGGACCGCATCCTGGTCCTCGCTTCGCGCCGTCACCATGATCACCGGCAGGTCCCGGGTCGTCGGCCGGCGCCTGATCTGACGGCAGACCTCGATCCCGGACATCACCGGCAGCATCCAGTCCAGCAGCACGAGATCGGGCTTGGTCTCGGAGATGCGCATCAGCGCCTCCTCGCCATCTCCCGCTTCTTCGACCCGGAATCCCTGTCTCTCGAGGTTGTAGCGCAGCATGGTTGCCAACGCGGCCTCATCCTCCACCACCAGAACGAGCGGTTTGCCCAACCCGTTCAGTGCTTCTCCCATCCCGCGTCTCCTTTTCAGGCCTCTGGGCGGTCGATGGCGAAGGCGGAGCTCACGCCTTTCGGCCGCTCATCGGGGAGGACCTCGCCGGTCGCAGCGAAATGCACGGTCTCGGCGATATTGGTCGCATGATCGCCGATTCGCTCAAGATTCTTGGCGATGAAGAGAAGATGGGTGCAGGGCGTGATATTGCGCGGATCCTCCATCATGTAGGTGATCAGCTCGCGAAAGATCGCCGTGTAGAGATCATCGATCATCCGGTCGGATCGCCAGACCTCGATCGCCTTTTGCGGATCGTTCTGGCTCGCGGCGTCGATCACGGTCTTCAGATTTTCCTGCACCATCCGCGCCATCGAGGCGATGGGCGTGAGGCTGAAGGAGAGCGGGACGTGAGAGAGCACCATGCTCCGCTTGGCGGCATTGACCGCGTAATCGCCGATCCGCTCGAGCCCCGCGGTGATCTTGAGCGCGGCGACGATGCGGCGCAGATCGCTCGCCACCGGCTGGCGAAGGGCCAGCATCCGGATCGAGAATTGCTCGACCTCGCGCTCCAGCGCGTCCACCTGCGGATCCGTCTCGACGGCGCGCGTCGCCGCGTTCACGTCCTGATCGACGACCGCTGCCGCCGCGAGCGCCACCTCGCTCTCGACCAGGCCGCCCATGCGGGCGATCAGGTCGCTCAGGCGCGTCAGCTCCTGCTCGTAGCTCTTGACGATATGCTCCGCGGGTTCCGACATCGCCGGCGTCCTCAGCCAAACCGCCCGGTGATGTATTCCTGCGTGCGCTTCTCGCGCGGCGCGGTGAACATCGCCGCTGCCGGCCCCACCTCGACCAGCTCGCCGAGATAGAAGAAAGCCACCTGGTCGGCGCAGCGCGCCGCCTGCTGCATGTTATGGGTCACCAGGGCGATCGTGAAATCCTGCTTCAATTCGTCCATCAGTTCCTCGACCTTGAGCGTGCTGATCGGGTCGAGCGCGCTGGTCGGCTCGTCGAGCAGGATGACCTGCGGGCGAACCGCGATCGTCCGCGCGATGCAGAGCCGCTGCTGCTGGCCGCCGGAAAGCCCGGCCGCCGGGCTGCCCAACCGGTCCTTCACCTCGCCCCAAAGTGCGGCGCGGGTGAGCGACCATTCCACCCGCTCGCGCATCTCGGCCCGGCCGAGCCGCTCATGCAGCCGGACGCCGAAGGCGATATTGTCGAAGATGGACATGGCAAAAGGTGTCGGCTTCTGGAACACCATGCCGATCTGCGCGCGAAGCACCGAGAGGTCCATATCCGGATCGAGAATGTTCCGCCCGTCGAGCAGCACCTCCCCGCTCGCCCGCTGCCCCGGATAGAGGTCATACATCCGGTTCAGCACCCGGAGCAGGGTGGACTTTCCGCAGCCCGAGGGCCCGATCATCCCGGTCACCTGCCGCTCCGGAAAATTGAGATTCACGCGCTTGAGGGCCTGGGTCGCGCCATAGAAGAAATCGAGGTTGCGGATCGCGATCCGCGCCTGCCCCGGCGCTGCGGCAGCAAGCTCCACATCCATCTTCGCGGGGGCCGGCACGGGCTGGCCTGAGGCATCGTTCATTTCAACGAACCTACGGGGACCTGGAGACGCCACTATTGCAGATTTATGAAGCTTTCATGACAGACCCGGCGTCTCCGTCCATCCCGCCTTTGATCACTATGCCTTGGCGGGGACCGCGGCGCGAAGCGATCCGCGCAAGCCCAAGGGAAAGCCTCCCGGAGACGGCTCAGGGAGGTATCCCAGGGGGAACCCGCGGGGGAGCCCAGGGGGGAACCCACGGAAAAACACGAAATCGATCGGGAAAACAAATCAGGGAGCGTGATGATCCGAAATCACCACTCTGATCACCACGCCGATCATCACGCCCCCGGGGCGGCCAAGCCCGCTATTCGGCCGCCTTCGGCAGCTCGACGATCCGGAGATAAGGCCGCAAGGTCTTCCACCCTTGCGGGAAACGCGCCTTGGCATCCTCGTCCGAAAGGCTCGGTGAGATGATCACCGGCTCGCCCGGCGTCCAGTTGACGGGGGTGGAGACCTTCTCCCGGTCGGTAAGCTGGAGGCTGTCGACGGCGCGGAGAATTTCCTGGAAGTTGCGCCCCGCGCTCGGCGGATAGGTCATGATCAGCCGCACCTTCTTCGCCGGATCGATCACGAAAACGCTGCGCACCGTCACCGTCGGATCGGCAAGCGGATGCACCATGTCATAGAGCTTGGAGACTGTCTGATCGGCATCGGCGATGATCGGAAAATTCACCCTCTGGCCCTGCGTCTCCTCGATATCCTGCTCCCAGCCCTTATGGCTGGAGGCCGGATCGACGGAAAGGCCGATGACCTTGACGTTGCGCTTCGCCCATTCCGGCTTCAGCCGGGCGACCTCGGCGAGCTCGGTCGTGCAGACGGGCGTGTAATCCTTGGGATGGCTGAACAGGATACCCCAGGAATTGCCGAGCCATTCGTGGAACCGGATCCGGCCTTCGGTGCTGTCCTGCTCGAAATCGGGGGCGATCTGCCCCAACTGAATCGCCATCGTTCTCAACTCCTTTCTCGATCTTTCGATCTTTGTCTCGTGCGATCTTTGTCTCGTCTCGGGGGTACCAGGCCCTTCTGTTGGCACAGTGACTGGCAGATGGCGAGATCGCCCATTGCCGAAAAGAGCTACGCGCGTAACAGGATGGTCACCTTGCTCCCCGCGACAGAGGCGTTCGGATCCTTGCCGCCCGTTTGCCAACGGCTCGAAAAACCGGCCACGCTTCCGCAAGCGGAGCCGGCCCCTCCAACCAGAAATGATGCGTTTCCGATACGGGTGGATTTCGGCCGGACGCTGCCACAGCTTTGTGGGTGAGCCAATGCGAAAATGAAGACGAGCAGCTTTCTCTCTGGCCGCGCGTTTCGACAGTTCTTGCCATCCCCCGGATGTGCTTCCTGGAGAATAAGCTCCGTTGTTTCTGCGTTCCCCTCACCGTGCCGTCCTTGGCGTGGACCGTAACGATGCGTACGCAGTACGGCCGGGTCGGGCAGAGCAACGTCTTCCATCCCTGGAAAATCGGCCTTTTGCAATGATTGGATCCATCGTGCGAGGGATGCGATGACAGAGCCCCATGCCATCGCCCGTTTCCTCGCCGGCGAACGCGCCCGGCAGGAGGAATTTCTTGCCGCGCTGGTCAGGGCGCCTTCCGACAACCCGCCCGGCGATTGCACGCCGCATGCCGAGCACGCCGCTTCGTTGCTCGAAGGGCTCGGCTTCTCCGTCGAGCGCCATCCGGTCCCACCAGACCTCGCACACGCCCACGGAATGCGGAGCACCACCAATCTGGTCGTGCGGCACCGCTTCGGCGCGGATGGTCCCGTCATCGCGCTCAATGCGCATGGCGATGGGGTGCCGCCGGGCGAGGGGTGGACGCGCGATCCCTACGGCGCCGAAATCATCGATGGCTGGATGTATGGGCGCGGCGTCGCCGTTTCGAAATCCGATTTCGCGACCTATGCCTGGGCGCTGCTGGCGCTGAAAAGGCTCGATCGGACACTCTGCGGCACGGTCGAGCTTCATTTCACCTATGACGAGGAATCGGGAGGCGAAATCGGCCCATGCGGCGCGGCCTGCGAGCGGCGTGGATGCGCTGGAGGCGGCGAGCGCGATCCTCGCCGCGCTCTATCGCGGCCGTGCCAACCTCGCTGCGCGCATCTCCGCCATTCCTGGAATCGGCAGTCCGCAACTCACGATCGGGCTCATCGGCGGCGGCATCAACACCAATGTCGTGCCCGATCGGGTGAGCTTCCGCCTCGACCGGCGCATCATTCCGGAAGAAGATCCGGGAGAGGTGGAGACGGCGCTCAGCGCGGAGATCACGGCAGCGGCCGCCGCTTTCCCAAAGACGCGGGTCGAGGTGCAGCGGATTCTTCTCGCCACGCCCCTCGTTCCGCTTCCAGGCGGCAAGCGCCTCGCCGAAATCCTCTGCGGCCATGCGACGCAGGTGATGGGCGAACCGATCGCAACAGCCGGTGTGCCGCTCTACACGGATGCACGCCACTATGCTGCGGCCGGCGTGCCCGTCGTGCTCTATGGCGCCGGTCCGCGCACGATCGAGGAGGCGAACGCGCACCGCGCCGATGAGCGCCTGCCGCTTGCCGACCTCCACAAGGCGACCGAGATTGTGGCGCTCACGCTCGCCACCCTGCTCGGCCCCGGATAGCGTCCCCGAGCGCCCGTGCCTGGTCCGGAAAACGGAGAAAAGTCTTTTTGCTTCTTTTTCTTCAGAAAAAGAAGTCCTCTTCTTTCCGATACTTCATCAAAGTGCATAACACTTTCTATATGCCGGCTATGTGCCGGAGACCGGCCGCGTCGCCCTCGCCCTGTCCGGGCCTTCATCCCGGCTCGCCGAGGATGATCATGTTCGCCGCCTCTATCTCGGCGCGGCGGAAGGGGAAGCCCGCAGCGAAGCGAGACCGTAGAACGCCGCGCCGAGCAGCGCGGAGCGGGTCACGATCACCTTCACGGGAATTGCCCCCAGCAGTTCGCCGAGGCGCCCCTTGGCGGTGAAGGCACGCATGAACCGCCCGTCCGGGACGCCGGCCTCGAACCGCGAAAGGATCCGCGGCGGCATTCCGCCGGCGAGATAGACCCCGCCCGTCGCCAGGACCTTCAGGGCCAGATTGCCCGCCTCGGCGCCGAGGATGGAAACGAAGAGATCGATCGTCGCCAGGGCGAGCGGATTGGCGGCACTTTCCTGCATCGCTGCCGCGACGATCAGCGGCGTGCGGTCCTGCGCCGCGGCAAGCTTTGCTGCGAAGCCAGCCGGCTCAGCCTCGGGCTTCGTCGTGCGCAGGAACTCGTACATCTCGGGAATGGCGCTGCCCGAGCAGACCCGCTCGTAAGCGACATGGCCGAACTTGCGCGCCAGATGGTCCCGGAGCGCCACCTGCAACGGATCGGCCGGACCAAAATCCGCATGCCCGCCTTCCGAGGCGCAGGGAATATAGTCGCCGCCGTTCCAGACCAGGAACGCCTCGCCCAGCCCCGTGCCGGGCGCGATGATCGCGATCGTCCCGTGCGGCTCGGGCTTGCCCTCATTGATCGTGCGCAGATCCTCGTCCTGCAGATGCGGAACCGCGTAGGCGACCGCCTTGAGATCATTGATGACGCTGACCTGCGCGAGCCCGAGATCGCGGGCCAGCGCCGCTTCGTCGACCAGCCAGGGCAGGTTGGTCAGATGCGCCCGCCCGCCGATCACCGGGCCGGCAACATCGAAGCAGGCGGCGGTCACGGGCTGCTTCACCTCCTCGAGGAAGGCGCGCACGACATCGGCGAGCCCGGCGAATTTGCCGCTCGGGAATTCCCTGACGATCGTCGGATTCCGCGGCCCGCTCTCCTCCGTATAGAAAGCGAGCAGCGTCTTCGTCCCGCCGATATCCCCCGCGATCAGCATTCGTGGCTCCGCCCCTCCCTTGCCTCAGGTGCGCCCGGGCACCGGAGCGAGGCTACCCTGCTCGATCCAGAATTGCTCGATCTGCTCGAGCGAGCGCCCGCTGGTCTCCGGCACGCGGCGCCAGATCCAGATCCAGCCGGTCACGCAAAAGAAGGCAAAAAGCCAGAAGGTGGCCGGCCGGCCGATCGCATCGACGAGGGTGAGAAAGAACCGGCTGACGATGAAGGCCGCCCCCCAGTTCACCGCGGTTGCGACCGCGACGGCACGGCCGCGCACCCGGCCTGGAAAAATCTCGTTGATCACCGTCCAGACCACCGGGCCGAGCGAGAAAGCGAAGGAGATGATGAAGACGATGAGCCCGATCAGCGTCACGATCCCGCTCACGCTCGACCCACCGTGGGAAGCGGATCCGCCGATGAAGAGGAAGGCGATGCCGACGGCGACGAGGCTTCCGCCCATGCCGATCAGCCCCGCGAGCAGCAAGGGGCGGCGGCCGAGCCGGTCGATATAGGCGATCGCGATCAGGGTCGCCGCCACATTGACCGCGCCGATCGCCCAGGTGGTCGCGGTTGTCTGCGCCGCGGGCGAGGCGAAGCCGGCCGCGGCGAAGATGCTGTCCGCGTAATAAATGATCGCATTGATCCCGGTGATTTGCTGATAGATCGCGAGCCCCACCGCGACCGTCAGCGGCCGGCGCCATTGCCGGTCGAACACCTCGCCCCAGGATGCCTTGTGGCTCTCCTCGCGCAGCGCGGCTTCCATGGCGGCAAACCGCGGCGTGAAATCGATTCCGGGCCGCACCGCGCAGAACCGGGCGACCGCTTCCTCGCGCCGCCCCATCTTGAGGAGCCAGCGCGGCGATTCCGGCGCGATCAGCATCGCGACGAAAAGCGCGACGCCCGCGACCGCGCAGACGCCAAGCATGAGACGCCAGCCGCCATTGCTGGCGGTGAGAGCCGCATCGACCTCATAGGCAAGGAAGATGCCGATCGTGATGGCGAGCTGATAGGCCGAGACGAATCGCCCGCGCCACGCCGATGGCGCCATCTCCGCGCCATAGAGCGGGGCCGCCACCGCCGCGAGGCCGACACCGAGGCCGATGACGAGGCGCCCGCCCACCAGCAGCAAGGGATGCGGGGCCAGGGCTTGCGTCAGCGAGCCGATCGTGAAGAGCGCGCCCGCCGTCAACACCGCTTTCTTGCGCCCGACCCTGTCCGCGAGCTCGCCACCGATCAGCGAGCCCAGCAGCGCCCCGAGCGTGACCCAGCTCGTGATCACCTCGAGCAGTCGCGGGCCGAGATGGAATGTCTTCTGGATGCCGTCAAGCGCGCCCGAGATCACGCCCTGGTCATAACCGAAGAGCATGCCGGCGAGGATGATCACGGCGATGACCGTCACCATCAGGGGCGAAAACCGCCCGCCTCCCTGCCCCGCCCCCTGATCCATGCCCCCCGTCCCTCTTCGCTTACCAGCCTTTGCCTACCAGCCGCGGCGCTGTCGATAACGCGCGATCAGACCATTCGTCGAACTGTCATGGCCATGCGTAGGCGCGGCCTTGGCTGCCAATTCCGGAATGATTCGCCCCGCGAGCACCTTGCCAAGCTCCACGCCCCATTGGTCGAACGAATCGATCGCCCAGACGGCCCCCTGCGTGAAGACGCTATGTTCGTATAGCGCAACGAGGCTGCCAAGCGTCCGTGGCTCCAGCCGATCGGCCAGGATCACGTTCGTCGGGCGATTGCCCTCGGTCACCCGGAACGGTGTTTGGAAATCGGGCGAGCCCTCCGCCTTGAACTCGTCCGCCGTCTTGCCGAAAGCGAAAGCCTCGGCCTGGGCGAAGAGATTGGCCATCAGAAGATCGTGCTGCTCGGCAAGCGGACTGAGCTTCTCGCAAAAGCCGATGAGATCGCAGGGAATCAGCTTCGTTCCCTGATGGATGAGCTGGTAGAAGGAGTGCTGGCCATCCGTGCCGGGCTCGCCCCAGATGATCGGGCCGGTCTGCCAGGCAACGTGATTGCCGTCGAGATCGACATGCTTGCCGTTGCTCTCCATCTGCAATTGCTGGAGATAGGCCGGAAAGCGCGCGAGCGGCGCCGCATAGGGCATGATGCCGAGCGTCTCGGCGCCGAAGAAATTGTTGTACCAGACCGTGAGCAGCCCCATGAGAAGCGGCAAATTGCGCTCGGGCGGCGCGGTGCGGAAATGCTCGTCCATGGCATGGAAGCCCGCCAGCATCTCGGCAAAACGTTCCGGCCCGATCGCGATCATGCTCGAAAGCCCGATCGCCGAATCCATCGAATACCGCCCGCCGACCCAGTCCCAGAAGCCGAACATCCGCGAGGGATCGATGCCGAATTTCGTCACCCCCTCGGTGTTGGTCGAGACCGCGACGCAATGTTTCGCGACCGCCGCCTCCGTGTCCAGCCCTTCGACGATCCAGCGCCTTGCGGTCGCGGCATTGGTCATCGTCTCGAGCGTGGTGAAGGTTTTTGAAGAGATGATGAAAAGTGTCTCGGCCGGGTCGAGCCCGTCGGTCGCCGCCGTGAAGTTCGCGCCATCGACATTGGAGACGAAACGGAAACTCATCGCCTTGTCGGTGAATTCCCTGAGCGCGAGGCAGGCCATCTCCGGCCCGAGATAGGACCCGCCGATACCGATATTGATGACGTTCCGGATGCGCTTGCCGGTATGGCCCTTCCAGCTTCCGCTGCGGATCTCCCGCGCGAACGCGCCCATGCGGTCGAGTACCGCATGCACCTCCGGCACGACATCCTGGCCATCCACCGCGATCCGCGTTCCGCGCGGCGCGCGAAGTGCGACATGCAGCACCGCGCGCTTCTCGGTCGCGTTGATCTTCTCGCCGCGGAACATCGCATCCCGCCGCCCCGCCACATCCCGCTCACGCGCGAGATCGAGCAGCAGCCGCAGCGTCTCGGCGGTGATGCGGTTCTTCGAGTAATCGAGAAAAATTCCCGCGCCCTCGGCGGAAAATGTCTCCGCCCGCTTGGGATCCTCGGCAAAAAGCTGCCGCAGATGACGATCCTTGATCGCCGCATGATGGGCGGTGAGCGCCGCCCAGGCGGCTGTTTCGGTCGGCCGCTTGCCCGCCATCGGAGAGTCCCTCCCTCAGTGAGAAATTAAGAAGTTCTAATAGACTTCAGGGCTTCGCCCTAGCAGGGGCTCTGCCCCTGCACCCCGGCAAAGGCGGAGCCTTTGCAATCCATTCGCGCTGCGCGGCCGTCTTCCTTTGCCGCGCAGCGCGAATGGGGGTCTGGGGCCTCAAGGCCCCAGTGGGGCTCAGAGTGGGGGTTCAGGGGGCAAAGCCCCCTGACAGGGTAAAGGGGCAGAGCCCCTTGATCTCCTGCCGTCAATTCAGCGCCCGGCTCTTGGTGTCGATCGCCTTGAGCAAATCCTTCCAGGATTCGACGAAAGCCTGCGCACCCTCGGTCTGCAGCCGCGCGGCGAGGGCCGCCACATCGATGCCGGCGGCGCGATGCTGCTCCAGCACCGCGGCTCCATCCCCGCCGTCACGGGGCAGGACGCCATCGACCTTGCCATGATCGGCGAAGGCCGCGAGCGTCGCTTGCGGCATCGTATCCACTGTGTTCGGCGCCGCCAGGGCCTGCACATAGAGTGTATCGGGCGCCTTGTCGTCCTTCACGCTCGTGGAGGCGAAAAGCAGCCGCTGCGCGGAGGCGCCGTGATTGGCCAGGCGCTGCCAGCGATCGGATTCGAGCACGTCGCGATAGGATTTGTAGGAGAGCTTTCCGACCGCGACGCCAAGTGTATTGCGCAGCGCCTCCGGCACTTTCCCCGCCACCGCGCGGTCCCAGCGACTGATGAAGACCGAGGCGACCGAGCGCACATCAGGCGCGAGCCCGGCGGCGACGCGCCGCTCCAGCCCCTTCATGTACGCATCCGCCGCCGCCGCGTACTGCGCGGGCGAGAAAAGGAGCGTCACGTTCACCGGCACGCCGGCGAAGATCGCCGCCTCGATCGCCGGCAGGCCTTCGGTCGTGCCCGGGATCTTGACGAAGAGATTGCTCCGGTTGGCGCGCCGCGAGAGGCGGATCGCCTCCGCCGTGGTCTCTTCGGTTTCGTAGGCGAGCAGCGGCGAAACCTCGAGCGAGACCCAGCCATCGGCGCCCGCCGTGGCGACGTGGATGGGCATGAAGAGCTCGGCCGCCCGGTTGAGATCCTCGAGCGCCAGCTCGAAGAAAAGGGCCTCGCTCGCATAGCCGCGGGCCGTCATCCGGCGGATCTCGCCATCGTACTTCTCACTGTGCGCGATGGCGTGATCGAAGATCGAGGGATTCGAGGTCAGGCCGGTGACCGAAAGATCGTTGATGTAGCGTGCGAGCGTGCCGTCATCGAGCAGCTCGCGCGTGATGTCGTCGAGCCAGAGGCTCTGCCCGACATCGCTCAGTCTGGCGGTCGGCTTCATTGTGTTGCCTCCTCGCGTGGAGCCGTGAAGTGGGAAAGATCGAGCCGCGGCAGCTCGCCGATCGCCTCGATGGTGATGTCGGCGGGCGGATATTTCGCGATCTCCGCGGCATCGAACGCATAATGGCCCTGGCGCGGAAAGACGGTGGTCACCCGCTTTCCCCAGACCTTCTTCACCGCGGCGAGGATGCGCAGCTTGTCATCGATCAGCACGTAGCGCTTCGCCGGATAGAGCCGCTCGATATCCTCGAGCTCCTGCTCCTTGTGGATATAGATCAGCACCCGGTCGCCGAAGGCGTTCCAGAGCCCCGAGCGCTGGACCTTGCGCGGCTGGAAGACGGCATCGCCGTCGGAGAGAATGACCGTCTCGCCCCAGCTTGCGACATGGGAAACGGCTTCGAGCGCGCCGGGATAGAGCCGCTCGGCAAAGGGGTAATCGACCAGCCAGTTGGCCATCCGGAGAATGCGCGGATCGTGCAGATCCTCGCCCCGGTAGCGCTCGAGCGCGCCGAGATAATCGGCATAGCCGAGCTCGCTGCGGAGCTGCTCGAAGATCGCCCAATAGCGGTCACGGGCGCGGGTCCCGTGCTCGGTCTCTAGATATTTGCCGAGATCCTGCTGCACGTGATCATTGTTGAGCAGGGTGTTGTCCACATCGAAGAGGAAGACGATGTCGCGCATTCCGGGCATCACCCCTGCCCTCCCAAATTCGGGTCGTGCCAGGGCCCGTCCTGGCCGATCATCTGGGCCGCCTCGG
Source organism: Acetobacteraceae bacterium (assembly GCA_030044345.1). GTDB lineage: Bacteria > Pseudomonadota > Alphaproteobacteria > Acetobacterales > Acetobacteraceae > JAKAWQ01. The sequence goes on from JASHVY010000340.1 coordinate 16,340, forward strand.
CCGGCCCCCAGCTCCCGCCCGTGTAGCGGTAGAGGGGACAGACATTGTTGAGAACAGGATCGACGATCCGCCATTGCGCGTCCACGAGGTCGCTCCGCGTGAAGAGCTCGCCCACCCCCCGCATCGCGTCGCCCAGCAGCCGCTGATAGGGCGGCCGGTCCTCGCCGGGCTGGCGGGTCAGGATCAGCTCCGTATCCCGGCCGACCATCCGCTCGCCCGGCACCTTCACGCGCACGCCGAGCCCGACCGAGACATCCGGGCTCAGGGTGAACCGCACATGGCCCGAGAAGACCGGCACGATCTCGCCGAAGGTCTCGCGCGGCGGGCGCTTGAAGATCACCAGCACCTCCGAGGCGGTCAGCGGCAATCTCTTGCCGGCGCGGATATAGATAGGCACGCCCGCCCAGCGCCAGCTTTCGATCTCGAGCCTGACCGCGACGAAGGTCTCCACCGTCGATCCCGCCCGCACGCCCGGCACCGTGTGATAGCCGTCGTACTGCCCGCGCACCACATGCGCCGGATCGAGCGGCCGCACCGCCTTCAGCAGGTTTGCCCGCTGGTCGCGCTCGGCATCGTTCTCCTCTCCTGTCGGCGGGTCCATCGTCAGCACCGCGAGCACCTGCAGCAGATGGTTCTGCAGCACGTCGCGGATGGCGCCGGTCTCGTCATAGAAGCGCCCGCGATCCTCGACACCGAAATCCTCCGCCATGGTGATCTGGATGCTCTGGACATAGGCCCGGTTCCAGATCGGCTCGAAGACCGGATTGGCGAAGCGGCTGTAAAGGATATTCTGGACCGGCTCCTTGCCGAGATAATGATCGATCCGGAAGATGTTCTCCTCGGAGAAATAGCGGCGCAGCACCGTATCCAGCGCACGGGCGGAGGCGCGGTCATGGCCGAACGGCTTCTCGACCACCAGCCGCGCGCCGTCCGCGCAATGCGATTTGGCGAGCCCGCCGGCGACGGTTGCAAAAAGGCTTGGCGGAACGGCGAGATAATGAAGCGGCCGCCGCGCGGGATCGAGCGTGTGGCGAAGTGTGGTGAAAGTCGCCGGGTCGGTATAGTCGCCATCGACATAGCGCAGGAGCTGCATCAGCCGGCGAGCGGCGTCGCTGTCCGGCTTGATGCCATGCTCCTTGAGGCTTTCCTCCGCCCGCCCACGCAATTGCTCGACCGTCCAGCCCTGCTTCGCGACCCCGATGATCGGGACCGAGAGATCCTGCTCGGCCACCAGCCGGTAGAGCGCGGGAAAGATCTGCTTGCGCGCGAGATCGCCGGTGGCGCCGAAGAAGACGACCGCATCCGAAGGAGCGTCGTGCGGCGCCTCAATCATGGCGCTGGCCCCAGGGCTTCTCCAGATGGCCGCCGAACTCGAAGCGCATGGCCGAGAGCAGCTTGTCGGAGAACGCATCCTCGCCGCGCGAGCTGAAGCGGGCATAGAGAGCCGCGCTGATGACCGGGGCCGGCACGCCTTCGTCGATCGCCGCCTGAAGCGTCCACCGTCCCTCCCCGGAATCGGAGACACGGCCGCTGAAGGAAGCGAGATCGGGGCTGTTGCGGAGCGCCGTCGCCGTGAGATCGAGCAGCCAGGAGCCGATCACGCTGCCGCGCCGCCAAAGCTCCGCAACCGCGGGGATATCGATCTTGTATTTGTAGAGATCGGGATCGCGAAGCGGCGTGGTCTCGGCATCCGTCTCATCCTGGCGGGTGCCGATATCGGCATGGTGAAGCACGTTGAGACCCTCGGCGTACGCTGCCATCACGCCATATTCGATGCCGTTATGCACCATCTTGACGAAGTGGCCGGCGCCGTTCAGGCCGCAATGAAGATAGCCTTGTTCCGCCGTGCTGGGCTCGCCGGACGCGCCCGGCGTACGCCCCGCCGCCGCGACCCCCGGCGCCAGCGTCTTGAAGAGGGGATCGAGCCGGCCGACGATCTCCGGCTCGCCGCCGATCATCAGGCAATAGCCGCGCTCACGCCCCCAGACGCCGCCGCTCACCCCGACATCGACATAATGCAGGCCCTTCGCCTGCACTGCCTTCGCGCGGCGAATATCGTCCTGGTAAAAAGAATTGCCGCCATCGATGACGATATCGCCCTTCGCCAGAAGCGGCGTGAGCTGATCCAGCACCGATTCCACCGCGCCGGCCGGCACCATCAGCCACACCGCCCGTGGCGGATCGAGAAGGCGGACGAAGGCGGCAAGGTCGGTGCTGCCTTTCGCGCCCTTCGCGGCCAGGGGTTTCACAGCGGATTCGTTCGCGTCATGCACGACGAGCGCGTGGCCGCCGCCGATCAGGCGTTCGACCATGTTGGCGCCCATTCGGCCGAGCCCGATCATGCCGAGTTGCATTGTCCCTCCTCCTTTGTCCTCGCCGCGCCGGCGAACGCTCATCCGCGGCGCGCGATCGCCGCCTTCGCGGCCTCGGCCACACGCTCAGGCGTGAAGCCGAAATGTTCGGCCACCACCTTGATCGGCGCCGAAAGGCCGAATGTGTGCATGCCGAGCGTGATCCCGGCAGGCCCGGCGTAGCGGTCCCACCCGATGGTGGCGCCTTCCTCGACCGTCACCCGGGCCGTGAGATGCGGCGGCAGCACGCTGTCGCGATAGGCCTGATCCTGCGCCTCGAAAAGCTCCCAGGAGGGCATGGAAACGATGCGTGCGGCGATCTTCTCGTCCGCGAGCAGCTTGCGCGCGGCGAGACAGAGCGAAACCTCGCTGCCGCTCGCGATCAGGATCACGTTTGGCTCGCCGGGGCCATCGAGGAGCACGTAGGCGCCGCGGGCGAGCCCGCTCGCCGCCGCGCATTCCGCACGATCGAGGGTCGGCAGAGCCTGGCGCGAGCAGATGATCGCCGCCGGGCGATCCTTGAAGCCGAGCACGGTGCGATAGGCCTCGGCCATCTCGTTCGCATCCGCCGGCCGGATGACGACCATGCCCGGGATCGCGCGCAGCGAAACGAGCTGCTCGATCGGCTCATGGGTCGGTCCATCCTCGCCGACACTGATCGAATCATGGGTCCAGACATGGATCACCGGCAGATTCATCAGCGAGGAAAGCCGGATCGAGCCCCGCGCATAATCGGTGAAGATCAGGAAGCCCGAGCCGAAGGCGCGCAGGCCGCTCAGCACCATGCCGTTGACGATCGCGCACATCGCATGCTCGCGGACGCCGAAATGCATGTTGCGCCCGGAAGGATCGCCGCGCGCGCCGCCGGCCTGCAGATCGCCCGACTGCATATCGCCGGCGCTGTCGAAGAGAAGCCGGGTCTTGGTGCTCGGCGCAAGATCGGCCGCGCCGCCGAGAAGCCAAGGGACATGCGGGGCGATCGCATTGAGCACCTTGCCCGAGGCATCGCGCGTGGCGATCCCCTTGGGGTCGGGCGCGAAATGGGGCAGCGCGGCCTCCCACCCGTCAGGCAATGCGCGCGCGCGGATGCGGTCGAGCTGGTCGGCGAGCGTGGGATAGGCCACGCGATAGCGGGCGAACACGCCCTCCCATTCGCTCCGCAGCGCCGCTCCGCGCGCGCCGATGCCGGCGGCGAAATGTTCGGGCACGCCCTTGGGCACGACGAAGAAGGCATCCGGATCGAAGCCGAAAAACTCCTTGGTGAGCCGCACTTCCTCATCGCCGAGCGGCTCGCCATGCGCTTCCGGGCTATCCTGCTTGTGCGGCGCACCATAACC
>JASHVY010000341.1 GCA_030044345.1 Acetobacteraceae bacterium
CAGCCCGTAGGAATAGCAATCCCCGCCCCAGGTGATGCGCCGGCAGGCCGATTGCAGGCGGGAGAAGCGCGCGGCCTCTTCCGGGCCGAACATTTCGGGCAGCGTGCAGGAAAGCTCGGTCGCGCCAAGGCTGGCGCAGGGCCGGCAGCCGGCATGGCCGCCGAACGGGCCGGAAAAGCGGGTCCTCTGACCGGCAAGCCCGATCCAGCGTTCGCCGGTGACCGGCTGGTCGATCAGGCCGAAGATCGGGCGGCCGGCATCGAGCAGCGCGATCAGCGTGCCGAAGAGCGGGCGGCCGGTGATGAAGGCGCGCGTGCCGTCGATCGGGTCGAGCACCCAGCAGAAACGCGCGTCCGGCCGTTCATGGCCGAGCTCCTCCCCGAGCAGGCCATGATCCGGGAAGCGTTCGGCGAGCACGACGCGCATGGCTTGCTCGGCCGCGCGGTCGGCCAGGGTCACGGGGCTCTGGTCCGCCTTCTGCTCGACCGCGAGGGGCGCGCGGAAATAGGGCCGGATGGCCGCGCCGGCCGCCGCCGCGGCAGCCTCGCCGGCCGCCACCAGGGAATCGGCAGCCGGGGAATCGGCGGAAGAAATGCTCAAGAGAATTAGAGAGTTATGGCTTCGCAGGCGCCGGGGCGGAGTTGGCGGGCGCCGGCGCAGCCGCCTTGCCAGGGGATTGAGCCGGGGATGGAGCCGGGGACGCAGCAGGGGCCGCGGCAGGCTTGGCCGGCGCCGCTGCCGGCAGCGGCACGAGGTGCGGAGCGAGCGTGCGGAGGAAGGCGATCACATCCGCGCGAGTCTGCGTCTGGGGGATCCCGGCGAAGGTCATCAGCGTGCCGGGCGCGACCGCCTGCGGGTTGAACAGCCAGAGATTGAGGTTGTGGTAGGTCCAGGTCCCGCCCAGGCCCTTGAGCGCCGAGGAATAATTGAAGCCGGCGACCGAGGCGCGCGGGCGGCCGACCACGCCATAGAGATCGGGGCCGATCTTGGCGCCGGCACCGGCCGCGTAGTTATGGCAGGCGGCGCAGACTTCCTCGACGAACGCCTGCCCCTTCTTCACATCGGCGGTGCGAAGAAGCAACGCGATCGAGGGCACCGGCGCGGGCTTGGCGGCGGCCGGCTGGCTCGCCTGCTCGGCCTGCATCGCGATCTGGAGGACCGGCTTGGATAGCTCGGTCGGGCTCACCACCGCCTCCGCGATGAAGCCGGCGAGCATAAAGACGATGCCGGCCACCAGCACGGCGGCGATGATCTTGTTGACCTCCAAGCTGTCCATGCGATGCTTCCCGTCCGATCGTGTCGCGCGCCGAATAGGAAGAGCCTCCGGGCGACATTGCGCCTCGGCCCATCTCCCCCCTAAGGTGCGGCGCAGCTTAGGGAAACCATTGGCTTGCTTCAACCCGCGCTCTGCCGGAGCCGGGTGCTCTCCCGATGATGGCAGAATGACCCGCTCGATCGCCTTTCACTCGATCGCCTTCCAGGGGCGCCCCGGCGCCTATTCCGACCTCGCCTGCCGGACCGCCTCTCCGGGGCTGCGCACGATTCCCTGCGAAGGCTTCGAGGATGTGATCGAGATGGTGCGCGAGGGGCGCGCCGATCTCGCCATGCTGCCCTGCGAGAACAGCCTCGCCGGCCGGGTGCCCGATATCCACCACCTCCTGCCGGAGAGCGGGCTCTACGTGATCGGCGAGCATTTCCAGAGGGTGGAGCACTGCCTGCTCGCGCCGAAGGGGGCGCGGCTTTCCGATGTCCGCCGCGTGCATTCGCATGCGGTGGCGCTCGGCCAGGTGCGAAGGCTGCTCCGGGAGCTGCATCTCGAGCCGGTCGTCGAGGCCGATACCGCGGGCTCGGCGGCGCTGGTGGCGGAATGGAACCGGCGCGAGGATGCGGCGATCGCCTCTTCGCTCGCCGCCGAGATCTATGGCCTCGAAATCCTGCGCCGCAATGTCGAGGATGCCGCGCACAACACCACCCGTTTCTACGTGATGGCCGCGCGCCCCGAGACCCCGCCGCCGGACGCCGTTTCGGTGATGACGACCTTCGTGTTCCGGGTCAGAAATGTTCCGGCCGCGCTCTACAAGGCGCTCGGCGGATTCGCCACCAACGGCGTGAACATGACCCGGCTCGAAAGCTATATGCTGAACGGGCAGTTCGCGGCCACGCAGTTCCTCTGTGATGTCGAAGGCCACCCGGAGCAGTCGGCACTGCGCAATGCGCTCGAGGAGCTTTCGTTCTTCTCGCGTGAGGTGCGCGTGCTCGGCGTCTACCCGACCGCGCCGGCCCGCAAAGGCTAGAGCGTGATGACCGAAGATGGAATCACCGGAGGTCTGAATCACGCGAGAAAACAAACATAGAGCGTGATGACCGAAGGTGGAATCACCGTAGGTCTGAATCACGCGAGAAAACAAAGCAAGAGCGCGATGACCGAAAATCATCGCGCTCTAAGCCGCGGAGTAGCTTCCCTCCCTCACGGATTCGCCGGCTGCACCGGCTCGACCCCGCCGGGCACCGCGAGTCCCTTGTCCTGCAGGCAGCGGAGCGTCGCCTGGCGCAGCAAGTACTGGAGCTGGCCTTGCGAGCCCAGGTTGGCGCTGGAACTCTGCATCATCTGGATTCTCAGCGCGCGCACCTGCGGATCACTATAGGCCTGCTGGCGGCAGAGAGCCTCGGGCGAATTGTCGCTCGACGCACAGGCAGCAGGCAGCAGCAGGGCCACCAGAAGCGCAAGGACTCGAAGCTTCATTCCGCATTCCTCTCGGAGCGTGATGATTTTCGGTCATCACGCTCTTGCTTTGTTTTCTCGATCAATAGCATCCGGAGCGGGGCGGAGAAGAGACACGGGGCGCGACCGGCGCGCCGGTGTCCTCGGGTCGGGAGAGCCATGAGTCCTTTTGACTTCCCGACTCGTTTCCCCCTTCCCTGCCGGCGGCGGCAAAGGACGAGGGGAAAGGATGGCGGGAGACGTGCCGATGGTCACCGACATGGCGGTGGCAGCCGGGCGCATGGCCATGCACGATGCGCACGAGACCATCCTGCTCGCGGGCGGGCTCGTCATCCTGAGCATCCTGGCCGCGATCGCCTCGCGCCGCATCGGCGCGCCGATGCTGCTCGCCTTCCTCGCCCTCGGCATGCTGGCGGGCGAGGATGGCCCGCTCGGCATCGCTTTCAGCGATTACGCCACCTCCTACCTGATCGGCAGCATCGCGCTGGCGGTGATCCTCTTCGAAGGCGGCCTCAAGACGCCGGTCTCGATGCTCCGGGAAGCCTTCTGGCCCTCGCTCGTGCTGGCCACGCTCGGCGTCGCCGTCACCGCCGCGGTTGTCGGGGCGGTCGTCGCCGTGCTCGACGGCCTGCCGCTCGTGCCTTCCCTCCTCGCCGGCGCCGTGGTCGCGCCGACGGACGCGGCAGCCGTCGCGGTCCTTCTCCGCTCTCCGGGAACGATGATCCCGAAGCGGCTGAGCGCGCTGCTCGAGGTGGAGTCCGGCCTCAATGATCCGATGTCGGTCTTCCTGACCTTCCTGCTCATCCACCTCATCATCGCGCCGGGCACGCTCGGCGCGCTCGGCGCGATGGCCCTTTTCCTCGAAGCGATGCTCGGCGGCGCCCTGCTCGGGCTCGCCGGCGGCTGGCTGATCGGCCATGCGATGCGCCTTCTCCCGCTCGAGCCCGCGCTCGCAACCGTGTTTCTCCTCGGCGCGGCGCTCGGGCTGTTCGGCCTGGCCCAGCTCGTCGGGGCGAGCGGCTTTCTCGCCGTCTATCTGGCTGGAATTCTCACCCGCGCCCTCGCCAGCCCGACCGAATCCGGCGACATCGCGCCATTTTTCGAAAGCATGGCCTGGCTCTCCCAGGTCGTCCTTTTCCTGATGCTCGGCCTCCTGGCCACGCCGCATCTTCTGCCGTCCTATATTCCGGGCGCGATCGGCGGGGCCGCGGCGCTCATCTTCCTCGCCCGTCCGGTGGCGGTTTTCGCAACCCTCCTGCCGTTCCGCTTTTCCTGGCGCGAGGCCGCCTTCAGCTCATGGGTGGGCCTGCGCGGCGCCGTCCCGATCTATCTCAGCATCATCCCGGCTCTGGGCGACCCCGAGCGCGGCAGCAACCTCTTCGCCAGCATCTTCATCGTCGTCATTCTCTCGCTCGTGGTGCAGGGCTGGACCGTGGGTCTCTCCGCGCGCCTGCTCGGCTTCTCGGGCTCGAGAGCGGGATGAGATCGCTCGCGCTCCTCCATCCCGCTCTCGCTATTTGTTTTCTCGCGTGATTCAGACCTCCGGTGTCCCCACCTCCGGTCATCACGCTCTCGCGGGGAGGCCGCCTCGCACGGTTGAGTGCCTTGGATTAGAAGCCGTCACCGTGACCGTCCGCACCCGCTTCGCCCCGAGCCCGACCGGCATGCTGCATATCGGCAGCGCCCGCACGGCTCTCTTCAACCACCTCTTCAGCCGCCATCACGGCGGCACCTATCTGCTCCGGATCGAGGATACCGACCGGGCCCGCAACACCGAGGCCGCCATCCGCGCCATCCTCGAAGGGCTCGAATGGCTCGGCCTCATGCCGGACGAGCCGCCGCTCTTCCAATCCACGCGGGAAGCCCGCCATGCCGAGGTGGCCCGCGCGCTGCTCGCCGCCGGCCGGGCCTATCTCTGCTTCTGCACACCCGAGGAGCTCGCCGCGATGCGCGAGAAGGCGCTCGCCGAAGGCCGGCCGCCCCGCTACGACGGGCGCTGGCGCGACCGCGACCCGGCGGAGGCGCCGCCCGGCATCCGGCCCGCGATCCGCCTCAAGGCGCCTCGCGAAGGGGAGACGATCGTCGAGGATCTCGTTCAGGGCACGGTGCGCGTCGCCAATGCCGAGCTCGACGACATGATCATCCTGCGCGGAGACGGCACACCCACCTATCAGCACGCGGTCGTGGTGGACGATCACGACATGGGCATCACCCATGTCATCCGCGGCGATGATCACCTCACCAATGCCTTCCGCCAGATGCAGATCTATCAGGCGATGGGGTGGGCGCCGCCCCGATTCGCGCATATTCCGCTGATCCATGGCCCGGACGGAGCGAAGCTCTCCAAGCGGCATGGCGCGCAGAGCGTGGTCGAGTTCCGTGAGCAGGGCTTTCTTCCCGAAGCGCTCTGCAACTATCTGCTGCGGCTCGGCTGGGGCCATGGCGATGCCGAGGTGCTGTCGCGGGATGAGGCGATCCGGCTCTTCGATCTCGACGGCGTCGGCCGCGCCCCGAGCCGGATGGATTACGCGAAGCTCACCCATCTCAATGCCGTCTGGATCCGCCAGGCGGATGACGAGCGGCTCATCGCAGAGGTGGCGGAGCGGCGCGGGCATGAGGGTCCGCTGACGCCGGACGTCCAGGCACGCCTCCGGGCCTTGATGCCGGCGCTCAAGGAGCGGGCGCGGACACTGAACGATCTCGCATCCTCGGCCGCCTTTCTCGTGCGTCCGCCGGCTCAGCCGCTGGAGGCGAAGGCGGCCTCGCTGCTCGCGCCTCCGGCACGGAAGATGCTGGAAGAGCTCGCAACCGTGCTCGCGAAAACGGAATTCACGCCCGCTTCCCTCGATGCGGCCTTGCGGGAATTCGCCGCCTCGCACGGGGAAAAACTGGGCAGCGTGGCGCAGCCGCTGCGCGTCGCCCTCACGGGCGCAACCTCGAGCCCGCCGATCGACGCGGTGCTCGTGGCACTCGGACGGGAAGAAGCGATCGCGCGAATTCGCATGATTCTCTGAAGGCTCGGTTTTCTGCGCGACGCCCTGTGCTAAACTTCGCGCCGCCAACCTCCTCAGGAGAGAGCGTCATGCGTCCAGCCAAAGCCTGGTCTTTCCTTCTCGCACTGGCATTGTTCGGGTGGATCGCCTCGGCCACGATCGCGCACGCGGCCGCGGTTTCCTTCACCGTGCCGCTGACCGGCGCGGCACAGGTGCCGCCGGTCAGCACCTCGGCCACGGGCACAGCCAACCTCACCTATGATCCGACGACACGCGTGCTGACCTGGACGGTCACCTTCAGCGGCTTGTCGAGCGCGGCGACAATGGCGCATTTCCATGGTCCCGCGCCGGCTGACAAGAATGCGGGCGTGCAGATCTGGATCAGCAAGAGAGGTGCCGCGCCCACGAGCCCGATCACCGGCAGCGCCACGCTGACACAAGCTCAGGCAACCATGCTCACGGACGGCGAGCTCTATATCAACGTCCATTCCCAGGAGCATCCTGCGGGCGAGATCCGCGGCCAGGTGATCCTGCCGAAGTCGTAGTCCCTCAAGCGAACTATCTATTATGCATTCCTCCGGCTGCGGTCCTGCAACCGCAGCCGGGGTGAGAGCGTGATGATTTTCGGTCATCACGCTCTCGCTTTGTTTTCTCGATCAATGTCATGTCTTTCCCTTGGGCTTTGGCGGATCGCTGCGCTTATCCGCCAGAAGCCATATTGATCTAATTCCGAAAACTCAAGCGCGGCCGGCCGCTTCCGCAGCCTCCATGAGCGGAACCGGCAGGTATTTCTCGTAGCCTTTCGGCACCACCTGCCAGACATGTCTCAGCGTGCGGTCCCAGTCATGCAGAAGCATCGCCGCATAGCGGCTCGATGTCTCGGCGACATGGCGGGCGACGAGATCGTAAAGCGTCTTTTCCCACTGCGTTGAAGCGATGCGCTGCCAGTTGATCGAATCGGGATTGGCCACGCGCGCAAACCGCTCGGCCGGGTCATAGATGAAGGCCATGCCGCCGGTGAAGCCGGCGCCGAAATTCTCGCCCACGCGCCCGAGCACGACCACGATGCCGCCGGTCATATATTCGCAACCGTTCGAGCCGCATCCCTCGACGACGGCCTCCGCCCCGGAATTGCGCACCGCGAAGCGCTCCCCGGCCTCGCCGGCAGCGAAGAGAGCACCCGAGGTCGCGCCATAGAGCACGGTGTTGCCGATGATCGTGTTCTCATGGCTCAGCAGGTTCGAGGAGGGCGCGGGCCGCACCACGATCGTGGCGCCCGAGAGACCCTTGCCCACATAATCATTCGCATCCCCGAAAAGCTCGAGCTTGAGGCCGCACACGGCGAAAGCGCCGAGGGACTGGCCGGCCGAGCCGCGCAGCCGCACGGTCACATGGCCCGGCTCGAGCCCCGCCATGCCGAAGCGCCGCACGATCTTCGAGGAGAACTTGGTCCCGATGGCGCGGTGCGTGTTGCGGATGGTGTATTGGAGCTGCATCTTCTCGCCGCGCTCGAAGAAGGAAGCGGCGTCGGTGATCATCTGCGCGTCCAGGGTCTCCGGCACCTCGTTCCGCCCCTCGCGCGAGCAGAAGCGCGTATAGGGGCCGGGATCCGCCTGCACGAGCAGCGGATTGAGGTCGAGATCGTCGAGCAGATCGGAGCCGCGGCTCACCTGATGGAGAAGATCGGTGCGGCCGATCACTTCCTCGAGCCGGCGGAACCCGAGCGAAGCCAGAATGCCGCGCACATCCTCGGCGATGAAGGAGAAGAGATTGATCACCTTCTCCGGCGTGCCCTCGAACTTCGCGCGAAGCTGCGGGTTCTGCGTGCAGACCCCCACGGGGCAGGTGTTCGAATGGCACTGGCGCACCATGATGCAGCCCATCGCGACCAATGAGGCCGTGCCGATGCCGAACTCCTCGGCGCCGAGCATGGCGGCGATGACGACATCCCGTCCCGTCTTGATGCCGCCATCGGTGCGCAGCTTCACGCGATGGCGCAGCCGGTTGAGCATCAGCACCTGGTGCGTCTCGGACAGCCCCATTTCCCACGGCAGTCCGGCGTATTTGATGCTGCTTTGCGGGCTCGCGCCGGTGCCGCCCGAATGGCCCGAGATCAGGATCGCATCCGCCTTCGCCTTGGCGACACCGGCGGCAATGGTGCCGATGCCGCTTCGGGCGACGAGCTTCACGCAGACCGTGGCATCCGGATTGATCTGCTTGAGATCATAGATGAGCTGGGCGAGATCCTCGATCGAATAGATATCGTGATGCGGCGGCGGGCTGATCAGCATCACACCGGGCGTCGAGTGGCGCAGCCGCGCGATCATCTCGCTCACCTTGAAGCCCGGCAACTGCCCGCCTTCGCCGGGCTTCGCGCCCTGCGCGATCTTGATCTCGATCTCGCGGCAATTGTTGAGGAACTCGGCGGTCACGCCGAAACGGCCGGAGGCGATCTGCTTGATCGCGGAGCAGGCATTGTCGCCATTCTCCCGCGGCCGATAGCGCGCGGGATCCTCGCCCCCCTCCCCGGAATCGGAGCGCGCCCCGATCCGGTTCATGGCGATCGAGAGCGTCTCATGCGCCTCGGGCGAGAGCGCGCCGAGCGAGATGCCCGGGGCCACCAGCCGCTTGCGGATCTCGGTGACGCTCTCGACCTCGTCCACCGGAATGGGCGTGCAGCCCTCGGTGCGGAAATCGAGCAGGTCGCGGAGCGCGATCGGCGGCAGCTTGCGCACGCCTTCGGCATAGCGGCGATAGATGCTGTAGCTGTCGGTGCCGACCGCCGTCTGCAACGTATGGATCAGCCCGGCCTCGAAGCCATGCGCCTCGCCACGGCGGCGCATCTTGTAGATGCCGCCGACCGGCAGGGTGATGATGCCGGCGGCCCAGGCCGTCTCGTGCAGCTCGAGGATCTTGCGGGCAATGCCGGAAAGCCCGATGCCGGAGATCCGCGAGGGCATGCCCGGGAAAAATTCCGCGACGAGCGCGCGGGAAAGACCGATCGCCTCGAAATTATAGCCGCCGCGATAGGAGG
>JASHVY010000342.1 GCA_030044345.1 Acetobacteraceae bacterium
TCCTGCGACGTGCTCGGGATCGCGACCAGCGCCGCGAGGCGTGCGGCGAACCCGCCCGCGTCGAAGAAGGAAAGGGCGCGGGCAACGGCGCCGTCCCGAGTTCCCATTCGATTCCCTCTCAGGTCTCCGGTCAGGTCTCCAGGTCGGCAAAGCGCCTTCCCTGACGGGCGAGCTCGCGCAGGAGCGGCGCCGGCTCCCAGCCCGGGCCGTCATGCGCGGCCATCGCTTCGACCCGCCGCAGCACCTCACCGAGCCCGATCGTGTCCGCCTCGAAGAGCGGACCGCCGCGCCAGGCGGGGTAACCGTAGCCGTGCACCATCACGACGTCGATATCCGAGGGGCGCGCGGCAACGCCGTCGGCCAGGATGCGCGCCGCCTCGTTCACCATGGCCGCGTGCGCGCGCTCCTGGATCGTCGCCGCGAGCACCTTGCGCCGATGAATGCCCCGCGCCGCGGAGGCCCGGGCGACGAGGGCGGCCACGACCGGGTCGGGCAGCCGCTTGCCGTCACGATGGAGGTACCAGCCCGCGCCGGTCTTCTGCCCGAAACGCCCCTGCTCGCAGAGCCAGTCCGTGATCGGCACCAGCCGCTCGCGGATACGATGCTGCGCGCCGCGCCGCCATGCGCCCCATCCGGTATCGAGCCCCGCCATATCGGCGGCGGCGAAGGGGCCCACGGCGAAACCCCACACTTCATGGGCCGCATCCACCTCCTCGGGCAGCGCGCCTTCCTCGAGCGCGTATTCGCATTGCAGGCGCCAGCGCAGCAGGATGCGGTTGCCGATGAACCCTTCGCCGACGCCGGACACGACCGCCACTTTCCGCGTCCGCCGCGCAAGGGCGAGCCCGCTCGCCAGCACCGCCGGCCCGGTGCGCGCGGCGCGCACCACCTCGACCAGCCGCGCCGCCTGGGCCGGGCAGAAAAAATGCAGCCCGAGCACGCGATCCGGCGCATCGACGAGATCGGCAAGCGCATCGATATCGAGGAAGGAGGTCGTGCTTGCGAGCACGGCGTCCCGCCGCACCACGCCCGAGAGGGCGCGAAACACGCCGCGCTTGGCGGCCGGATCCTCGCTCACCGCCTCGATCACCAGGTCCGTGCGGGCAAGCGTGCCGAGATCGAGCGCGGTCGCGATGCGGTTCTCCCGCTCCGCCCGCGCATCGGAGGAAAGCCGCGCCGCCTGCACCTGCCGATCGAGGATGGCGCCAATCCGCTGCTCCGCGGCGCTGCGCGCGCCGGCATCCGCTTCCACGAGAATCGTCTCGAGCCCGACATCGGCCAGCGCGACCGCGAGCCCCGAGCCCATCGCCCCGCCGCCCACGATGCCGATGCGCGAAAGCGGTCGCGGCGCCGCACCCAGCGGCGGTCGTGCGGCGAGCCGCTCGGCGTGGAAGAGATGGCGGAGCGCGCGCGCCTGAACCGATTGGCGAAGCCCGCGCGCCAATTCCTGCTCGCGCTCGAGCCCCTCGGCAAAGGGCAGGGTCAGGGCCAGACCCACCGCCTCCGCCGCGCGCAGCGGCGCGGCATGGCCGCGGGATCGTCGCGCCATCATCGCGACCGCGGTATCGAACTCGCTGCGGTCATAGGGGGGCACGGGTCGTTCCGAGAGGCGCGGCAGCGCGCCGAGTGCTGAGAGCGCGCGTGCCCGCGCGATGGCCGCGCCGCGCACATCCGTCGCCACCTCGTCCACGAGGCCGAGCTTGAGCGCCTCCGCCGCCGGCACCCGCCGCCCGCTCGCGATCAGATCCAGGGAAGCGATCGCGCCGACGAGCCGCGGCAGGCGCTGCGTGCCGCCGGCGCTCGGGATCAGCCCGAGCAGCACCTCCGGCAGGCCGACCGCTCCGTCCGGCGCGATCACCCTGCCATGGCAGGCGAGCGCGATCTCAAACCCGCCGCCGAGCGCGCTGCCATGCATGGAAGCCACCACCGGCTTGGCCAGCGCCTCCAGCGCCGCGGTGATCGCAGCGAGCACCGGCTCGACCGGCGGGCTGTCAAACTCACGGACATCCACCCCGGCCATGAAGCTGCGGCCGGCGCCGGCGATCACGCCGGCACTGAGATGCGGATCGCCGGCAAGCTCCGCGATCACGTTGAGCAGCCCCTGCCGCACCGGCGGCGAAAGCACATTCGCCGGCGGGTGATCGACCAGGATCAGACCGATATCGCCCTCACGCTCGAGGCGGACCGGTATGCCGGACATCGTTCCCCCCGATGGTTTGGAGGAAGATGATAGCACCCCGCGCGGGCAGCCTGTTGGCAAGTCTTACGCTGTGCGGCCCCTTCCGCCCAACCAGGCAGGCGTGCGATCAGGCGTGCGATCAGGCGTGCCCGGCCGCACCGGAAAGGGACCCCGGATCGATGTGCAGCTTGGCCAGTGCCCGGCGCCACTTGGTCTCGTGGTCCTCGCCGAAGACCAGGGCTTCGTCCGCCGGACCGAACAGCCAGGCATTCTGGGTGATCTCGCTGTCGAGCTGGCCGGGGCCCCAGCCGGCATAGCCAAGGGCGAGCAGGCCGGCGCGGGGCCCGCCGCCCCCGGCGATCGCCTTGAGGATATCGAGGCTCGCGGTAAGCGCGAGCGCTTCGTCCACCTGCAGGCTTCCTTCGCCCGTCCAGTCGGCCGTGTGCAGCACGAAGCCTCGCGCATTCTCGACCGGCCCGCCCGAGCAGAGACGGATGCGCCGCGCCGGCGGCACGGGATCGATATCGAGCTGCTTCAGCAACTCATCGAAGCTCGGCTGGGCAAGGGGGCGGTTGACGACGATGCCCATCGCCCCGTCCGGCGTGTGGGCGCACATGAAGATCACACTTTGCGCAAAGCGCGGGTCGGCCATCGTGGGCATGGCAATGAGGAGCTGCCCGGTCAGGAAACCGTTGCCTTCGGGCCGCTCTGGCGGAATCACGGACATTTTCCAAATCTGGGGCGATCCGCACGGCCACGCAAGCGCTCCCGGTGACACTTCCCGCGGAGCAGGCTAGGAATCGCGACCCGAAAGCAAAAAGGGGCGGAGCAGGAGAATGGCGATCAAGATCGGCGACACGATTCCGTCGATGAAGCTGATGACGGTCACGGCCGAAGGGCCGAAGGAGATCTCCACCGACGAGATCTTCAAAGCCGGGAAGGTGGTGCTGTTCGCCGTGCCCGGCGCCTTTACCCCCACCTGCAGCATCAAGCATCTCCCGGGATTCGTGGAAAATGCGGCGGCGATCAAGGCCAAGGGTGTGGACAAGATCGTCTGCATGGCCGTGAACGATGCCTTCGTGCTCGGCGCCTGGGCCAAGGACCAGCACGTGGACGGCGCGGTGATGATGCTGGCGGACGGCTCCGGCGCCTTCACCAGGGCGCTCGGCCTCGAGCTCGATCTCGTTGCGCGCGGGCTCGGGATCAGGAGCCAGCGCTTCGCCCTGATCGCGGAGGACGGCAAGGTGACCCATCTCGCGGTCGAGCAGCCGGGCGGCTTCGAGGTGAGCCGCGCCGAGGCCATCCTCGAACATCTTTAGATCAATCAATAGGGCTTCCGGTGGATCGGGGCACCCCGCGAAGGGGTTCCCCGCCATGGGTTCCCCGGCGTTTCGCGATCCGCCAAAGCCGAAGGGGAAGACCGAGGGGAAGCCGCTTACGCGGCGGAGGCGAAGAAGGGCGGGCTTTGGGCGGCCTTGGCCGCCTCCAGTTGAAATGTCTCGGTCATGTGGGTCGCCAGCGCCTCGACCGCGGGGCCGGCGCGTTTGCGGCCCTTGAGCATCAGGATCGCGAAGTGCGGCAGCACCGGCAGCACCTCGCCCGGCTTCAGCGCGACGATGCCTTCCGGCAGCCACGAGGGGACCGAGACGGTCACGGCCAGACCCGCAAGCACGGGGGTGAGGGTCCCGGCCTGGCTGCCTGACATATAGGCGATGCGGTAGCGCCGCCTGGCCTGATCGAGCGCACGGACCGCGGCCTCCGCCCAGGAGCAGCCGCTGGACGCCACGGCCAGGGGGAGCGGGTCGCGGCGATGCACTGCATGGCGTTCCGAGGTGAGCCAGAGCAACGGGCCGCGCCAGAGCGGCACGGCGGACCAGCCCTTGGGCTCCATCCCTTCCGAGATGAGCGTGAGGTCGAGCTCTCCGGCCCTGAGCCGCTCCGCAAGCTCCTCCGAAGGCGCGCAGATCACCTCCACCTGCACGGCGGGATGGGTATCGGCGAAGCGCGCCAGCACCGGCGGCAGATAGCGCCAGGCATAATCGTCCGGCGTGCCGAGCCGCACCGAGCCGGCGAGAAGCGGCGCGCGGAAGGCCCCCCAGATCGAGTCATTGAGGGCGACCATCTCGGCCGCCCGCCCGACCAGAAGGCGCCCATGCGAGGTGAGCTCCACCGTCCCGCCGCGGCTTCGCTGGAAAAGCTTCTGGCCGAGCACCGTTTCGAGGCGCTGAACCTGCATCGAGACTGCGGACTGCGTGCGCCCGACCCGTTCCGCGGCGCGGGTGAAGCTTCCCTCCTCGGCGATGAAGAGGAAGGCACGCAGAAGATCGGGATCGATGCCGCCGGGTAAATTCACGAAATCAGTATCGGTGATTCCCATCATCAATGCAATTCGTTTCCCTTATTTCGCCTTCTCATCCATCCTCCGGGCATCGTCAATCGACGCCACTGGCAATTGACGCCACTGCAATCGACGCCGAGGAGTCCCGACCATGAGCGTCACGATCATCGCGACGTTCCGCACCACCCGGCCACGGCTTCACCGGATCCGGAAGGGTTTCGCCCTGCTTCGCGAGCGCTTCCTCGACTGGCGCCGGGACGTTCGTGCCCGCCGTGAGCTGCTCGCCGCCGATCCGCGCCTGCTTGCCGATATCGGCATCTCGCGCGCGGAGGCAAATTTCCGGGCGCTGAACGGCCGGCTCGAGAGCCTCGACCGTTTCGATTAAAAACCGATGGCATCTGGCGATTTCGCCAGATGCCAAGAGAATCCCGGCGGTCGCAAATCTGCTGTCTAGAGCGGATCGCGCCTGACTGGAATCGCGAAGCGATCCAGGGGCGCGTGAATCCGCTCGGCAAAACAACGCTAAAGCGTGATGACCGGAGGTGGACTCACCGCAGGTCTGAATCACGCGAGAAAACAATGACCGAGAGCGGGATGGGGGAGCGTGAGCGATCCCATCCTGCTCGAGAGCGTGATGACCGGAGGTGGAATCACCGCAGGTCTGAATCACGCGAG
>JASHVY010000343.1 GCA_030044345.1 Acetobacteraceae bacterium
TCCGTTACGCCTGTTCCCGGCTATCCTCGCCGTCTCGGTATATTGCGAGCGGCATGGCATCCTTCGCCCGTCGGGGTCGGAAGCACCATCCCGGTTACTGTGAAGCGATGATGCGTTTACACGAGGCGACGTCCGCCATCGCTTTCAATGCCACTGCGAGAGCTCAACCGTCACTCCCTCCGGCCCTTTGAGGAAGACAAGCTTGCGCGAATGAAAATCGAGAATCTCATTGCGTGTCTCAAATCCTTCGGCCCGAATTTTGGCGATCTCGGCCTCGACATCATCGACCGCGAAGCAGATGTGGTTGAAGCCGATCTTGTGCAGATCGCGGATATGGGGATCATCAATGCTTTCGGGCTTTCGATAGTGCAAAAGCTGGATCTCAGTCCGCGGCGTCGCGTTCTCGAGCACGAGTGTCACATGATCCGCTTCGATGCCCGCCACACCCATATAGGACGCGAAGGGCTCACCGGCGATCACCACCGAAATTGCCTCCTTGAAGCCCAACACGCCAAAAAAGCGGCGCGCCCTTTCCAGATCGCGCACCACGATCGTCAGGTGATCGAAATGTCGTACCATTGCCGCTCTCCCGATCCGGATTTCCTCGCCTGCAGCGTTCGGCCATATGGCCTTCGCCCCGCATCCGAAACGATGTTGGCAGTCTGTCCCTCCAAAGGTCAAGCGCACCTGATTCGAGGTTTCCGAACGGGTTCCGACCGCCGCGCGGCGCAGAGGAATCTGCTAGGAAAATCAGCTTATTGGCCTGACGAACAGGCACCTTACTGCGTGTTGCCCAATAACACGGACCCCGCGGCCCGTGCTTGATCAATGCGAACCCGGCAGCGCAGACCTGTTTCAAACGGGCTCTGAGAGGAATTGATATCGCTTCCGTCTCCGTTTCCTGCACGACCCGTTCGCCGTCCGCGAGGAACGACGGCGCCTGCTGAAGGAAGAGTCGTGTGGCACGGCTATGCGAACGCTTATACGGGAGCGGGACCTTCCAAATTCGGCTGGCATTTCTTGATCGAGGATGCGACCGTCTCGCCGCTTCCTGGCAAGGATGGCGTATAGCGTGGCCAGACGGAAATGTTCCCAATATGATACGGTACCTGATATTGCAACGCAACAAAGCACGGAGAGGAAAGCTCGGTGAACACAAGCGGTACAGGCCAGATCGCGCTCGCCAGCCTGATCGGAACGACGATCGAATTCTATGATTTCTATGTTTACGGCACGGCTGCGGCGCTCGTGCTCGGGCGTCTGTTCTTTCCCCCTGCGGCGCCGGAAGCTCAGACTCTGGCGGCGTTCCTGACTTTTGGAATCGCCTTTCTTGCGAGACCGTTCGGAGCGTTCCTCTTTGGCCATTTCGGCGACCGTATCGGAAGGAAATCGACTCTGGTAGCCTCCATGCTGGTCATGGGCCTCTCCACGACGGCGATCGGCGTGCTGCCCGGATATGCGCACGCCGGTGTCCTGGCGCCGATCCTGCTCTGTGTCCTGCGTCTGGGGCAGGGGATCGGCCTCGGCGGCGAATGGGGCGGGGCCGCGCTCATCGCCACCGAGAATGCTCCGGCAGGGCGCCGCGCCTGGTTCGGCATGTTCCCCCAACTCGGCCCTTCCATCGGCTTTCTTCTCTCTAACGGGATGTTCCTTCTCCTCTCCGTTCTGTTGACGAATTCCCAGTTCCTGGCCTGGGGATGGCGCATTCCGTTTCTGGCGAGCGCGGTGCTCGTCGTCATCGGGCTTTATGTTCGGGTAAGGCTGAGCGAGACGCCGGCCTTTGCCCGGCTCGCGGAACGCGGTGAGCAGGTCAGAGCGCCGTTCACAGAGCTGCTGCGCCGTCACGGTGGCAGCCTGGTGCTCGGGTCGCTCTCGATGGTCGTCTGCTACGCGATCTTCTACCTCTCCACCGTCTTCACCCTCGGCTATGCCACGCACGTCCGCCATGTTCCGCGTGAAACCTTCCTTGAAATCCTGTGTCTTGCCATTCTGGCCATGGCGATGGCGACCCCGATCTCCGCCGCTCTGGCGGACCGGTTTGGCCGACGGCCTGTTCTCCTCACGGGCTCTCTGCTTGCGATTCTCTCCGGCTTCCTGTTGCCGTCGCTGCTCGGGACAAGCACGGGGGTTCTGATCTTTCCGATCCTGGAGCTGGCGCTGATGGGTCCGGTTTACGCGCCCATGGGCGCATTCCTGCCAGAGCTATTTCCGGCCCAGGTTCGCTACACGGGCGCTTCGGCCACTTACAATCTGGGTGGCATTTTGGGTGGGTCGCTCGCTCCCTTTGCCGCGCAGCTTCTGCTGGACCGTGGCGGATTACCATTCGTCGGCTACTACATTGCCGCAGCAGGCGTCGTCAGCTTTCTTGCAGTCCTGGCCTTGGCAGAGTCCCGACTGCAGAATCCCGAAGGGGTACTCGCCTAGTGTCCTGCCCGCGAAGTTCGTCGCATTTCACGGCGAACGGAGAGGATAAGCAGGTTACTGAAAACAAAGAGAAAGTATCCCTATGCCGTTCGCATTCCAATGCGACGGATTTCCGAATCGGGACACGAGTGCCGGCTTTCATAGAACGCTGGCACATAGGCCCTTGTTCCAACGGTCTTTGTCCCAGTGCCCGATACACGCGGCGAAAACCACTCGCTCTACAGGTCACTTTTCTCTGCGATCGGGCACGCGAGCAATATCGCTCGCTATGCGCCGAAGCCGTCGGAAGCAACTCTGACCATGATCATTATCGGCGCCTGATCGATCCTCACGAGTAGCTGCTGTCCCTTTCCTCTTTGCCGCTTCCGCCCGAAACAGTCGCAATCATCTGTCAATTCGCTCCGCTTGACTTGACGTGAAAGACCGTAGCCAATGATCCAGTCTCAGGCAAAAGGAAGCCGATCAGGACAGCGCGCATAATCGCTCCGAACAGCAAAACACCGACCCGTCGAGTAGCGATCGCTGTCAGAAGATTGCGTGCCAACAGCGGCACAGATCGCGAAAACGATGCGATTCATTTCACCTGTGGCGCTACCCTTGACCCTATCGGGGTTGATTTCCTTGATCACACCGCG
>JASHVY010000344.1 GCA_030044345.1 Acetobacteraceae bacterium
TTAGTTAGATCAATATGGCTTCTGGTGGATCGCGGAGCGATCCGCCAAAGCCATGAAATTGATCGAGAAAACAAAGCGTGATCGCCGAAGGTGAACTCAACCGAAGGCGTGAATCACGCGGGAAAACGAACAGAGCGTGATCGCCGAAGGTGGACTCAACCGAAGCTGCGAATCACGCCAGAAAATAATGCCCTTCAGATCCGCACCGGAGCGAATCCGGCGATCTCGTGCGGGATATAGGGCTCCTCGAGAGCGGCGATCTCCTCCGTCGAGAGCTTCAGTGTGACGGCGGCCAGCGCATCCTCGAGATGCTGAAGCTTCGTCGCCCCGACGATCGGGGCGGTGATGACCTTCTTTGACAGCAGCCAGGCAAGCGCCACCTGCGCGCGCGGCACGCCGCGTCGCTTCGCGACCTCGGTGACACGCGCGACGACCTTGCGATCGGCATCAGCCGATTTCGCGTAGAGCGTCTTGCCGAATTCGTCCGTTTCCGAGCGCGCGCTCGTCTCGTCCCAGTCCCGGGTCAGACGTCCACGGGCCAGCGGACTCCAGGGAATGACCCCGATCCTCTCCGCCGCGCAAAGCGGCAGCATCTCGCGCTCCTCTTCACGATAAAGGAGGTTCACGTAATTCTGCATGCTCACGAAACGGGTCCAGCCTCTTTGATCGGCGATCGCCAGGGCCTTGGCGAATTGCCACGCATGCATGGATGAAGCCCCGACATAGAGCGCCTTTCCCGCCTTCACCACGTCATTCAGCGCCTCGACCGTCTCCTCGATCGGCGTGCCGGAATCCCAGCGATGGATCTGGTAGAGATCGACATGATCCGTGCCGAGACGGCGCAGGCTGGCATCGATCTCGGTCATGATGGCCCGGCGCGAAAGGCCCGCGCCATTCGGGCCGGGACGCATCCGCCCATGCACCTTGGTCGCGATGACCACGTCTTCCCGGCGGGCGAAATCCTTCAGCGCCCGGCCGAGAATCTCCTCACTCGTGCCACCGGAATAGACATTCGCCGTGTCGAAGAAATTGATGCCGCCCTCGAGCGCCCGCTTGATGAATGGGCGGCTCTCTTCCTCGTTGAGCGCCCAAGCATGATTCCCCCGCTCCGAAATCCCGTAGCTCATGCATCCGAGACAAATCCTGGAGACTTCAAGGCCGGTCCGGCCGAGCTTGACGTAATCCATCGTCACCCTTCGTCATATCGAACGAATATCGTACTCGGCCGCATTTCCTGCGACCATGGCTTGCACGCGCATGGATCGCGTCACGATCCCGCTTGCACGTCCCGCCGGGGCGCGATCGGCGTCAGGCGGCCTCGTAGCCGATCACCGCCTTGACCTCGAGAAACTCTTCGAGGCCCCATTTGCCGTATTCCCGGCCATTGCCGGACTGCTTGTAGCCACCGAACGGCGCGGCGCTGTCGGCCGCGGGATAGTTCAGATGAACGTTGCCGGCCCGCATTTCCGCCGCCACCCTCCGCGCGTGCGCGAGATCGCCCGATTGAACGTAAGCGGCAAGGCCATAGACCGTCTCGTTGGCCATGCGGACCGCATCCGCCTCGTCCCGGTAAGGTAGGATGGAGAGCACGGGGCCGAAAATCTCCTCGCGCGCGATCGTCATGTCATTGCGCACATTGGCGAAGACGGTCGGGCGCACGAAGTAGCCGCGATTGAGATGTTCCGGCCGGCCGGGGCCGCCTGTGACCAGTTCCGCCCCTTCATCGATCCCGGCCTGGATCAGGCGCTGCACCTTGTTGAACTGCACCTCGCTCACGACAGGGCCAAGATTGGTCCGCTCGTCGCCCACGTCCCCCACCACCAGGCTTTCGGCCGCGGTCCTGGCGATCGCCTTCACCTCGTCCTGCCGGTCGAGGGGAACGAACATGCGGGTCGGTGCGCTGCAGGACTGGCCGCTATTGACCATCATCCCGAGCACGCCCTTGGTCACGGCGGTTGGGAAATCGACGTCCGGCAACAGGATATTGGCTGATTTGCCGCCAAGCTCCTGCGCCACACGCTTTACCGAGCGCGCCGACGCCTGCGCGACGAGGATGCCCGCCCGGGTCGAGCCGGTGAACGACATCATGTCGATATCGGGGTGCGCGGACATCGCCTCCCCAACCACGGCGCCTTCGCCCTGCACCATGTTGTAGACACCCTTCGGCACCCCGGCCGCATGCATCACCTCGGACCAGATGACGGCATTGAGGGGCGCGATCTCCGAAGGTTTCAGCACCATCGTGCAGCCGGCGGCGAGCGCCGGAGCCACCTTGCAGGTGATCTGGTTGATCGGCCAGTTCCAGGGCGTAATGAGTCCGACCACCCCGATCGGCTCGCGCACGATCATCGTCGCACCCTGGGGCTCCTCGAAGCGAAAGCTTTCGAGAGCCTCGATCATCCGGGTCAGGTGGTTGGTGCCGGTCGCCGACTGGCGCTCATAGGCGAATTTGCGGGGGGCGCCCATTTCCTGCGCGAGCGTCTCCGCGATATCATCCCGGCGCTTGTTGTATTCCGCCAGAATGTTGCGCAAAAGCTCGAGCCGTTCCTTCCTCGTCGTGCGGGCGAAGGAGGGGAAAGCGGCCCTGGCGGCGGCGACGGCGCGATCGACATCCTTCGGCCCACCGACGGCGATCCTGATGAAGGGTTCTTCCGTGGAGGGATCGATCACGTCGAGCAGGACCGGCTCCAGCGGCTCGACCCAGGCCCCGTTCACATAATGCTGACGCTCATGCTGCATATCGCCCAATCCCCGTATCGCAAATCGCAGCGTTCCGGGTCGCCATGGCATCCCGGTTCGCACGCACTGCCATTATATATGTCCGGATACGGCCATCGCGGAAGCCGGGGTCCGGCGCAGCCCGGTCTTGCCCCACACGGAGAAGGAATCCCCGCTCATGAATGACCACCCCGCTCTCGCCGCCGGCCGTGTCGCTGTCATCACCGGCGCGGCCAGCGGCATCGGCCTCGCGGCCGCCCGCCGGTTCGCCGCGATGGGCCTCAAAATCTGCCTCGCGGATCTGCCGGGTGATGAGCTGGAGCAGGCCGCTTCCGAGGTTGCCGCCGCTTCCCCGGCACAAGGGGGCGGCGTCCTCACGGTGCCCACGGACGTGAGCCGGCTTGCGGATGTTCAGGCGCTCAAGGAAGCGGCCTATGCCACTTACGGCGAAGTGGCGGTGCTCATGAACAATGCCGGGACAGCGCCGGGCGGCGGCCCCTGGGAGCATATCGATCGCTGGCGCCATGTGCTGGAGGTCAATCTCTGGGGCGTCATCAACGGGGTGCAGACCTTCGTGCCCTCGATGCTGGAGCAGAAGACGAGATGCGCCGTTATCAATACGGGATCAAAACAGGGAATCACCTGCCCGCCCGGAGACACCGCGTACAATGTCAGCAAGGCCGGCGTGAAGGTCCTGACCGAGGCGCTGGCGCACAGCCTGCGCAATGAGGAGGGGCAGCGCATCACCGCCCATCTTCTGATCCCGGGCTCGACCTTCACCGGCATGACGCGCCGCGGGCGTACGGAGAAGCCACCCGGCGCCTGGATGCCCGATCAAGTCGTGGACATGCTGATCGAGGGGATGAAGCAGGGCGATTTCTACATTCTCTGCCCCGATAACGAGGTGACGCGGCAGATCGACAACAGGAGAATCCTCTGGGCCGCACAAGACATCACAGAAAACCGTCCGGCCCTCTCGCGCTGGCACGCAGATTATGCGGCTTCGTTCGAGCGGTTCCTCCACGCAGCAGGCGAGTAGGCTTCGTTTGGGGACCGACTCTAGAAAGTGTTATGCGCTTCGATGAAGTCTCAGAAAGAAGGAGACTTCTTTTTCTGAAGAAAAAGAAGCAAAAAGACTTTTCTCCGTTTTCCGGACCAGAGCGTGATGATTTTCGATCATCACGCTCTAACCAAAGGTGAAGGTAAAAGCCTGAAATCCGGCCTTGGGCACGGTCAAGGTCAGCATGTGGTCGCTGTAGTCGCTGCTGTTGAAGAGCGTATAGAGCTGGCTCTGCTGCACCGTGACCGGCTTCTGGGGCTTGCCGTCCACGGTGATGCTCAGCGTCACCGGCGTCGGGCTGCTCGCCACCATGTAAACCTTGGCCGAATGGAAATGGAGCTGCACCGAGCCGCCATCCTTGGCGAGCGTCGCCTTCTCGTTCGAAAGATTCCAGGCGCCGACGAGCGCGAATTGGTTGAGCGGAAGATGGGCGGGCGCCGTGTAGTTGGCTTCGCCGGGGTGCGGCTGCTCGGGACTCCCGAGCATGGCGACACGCGCAAGCCCGAAATACATCTCCGGTGACCCGATCCCCGAGAGATTCATCCCGTTATCGGCCGGCATCGTGGCATTGAGCGCCAGCAGGGAGCGGATGGCGTTCTCCATCTCGGAATAGCGCCCCTCCCCGAAATGCTCGAGCACGATCTCGCCTTTCTGGTTCACCAGATACTCGGCCGGCCAATATTCGTTCGAATAGGCTTGCCATGTCGCGTAGGAATTGTCCTGCGCCACCGGGTAATGAATGCCGAACCGCTTGATGGCCCTCTGCACATTGGCGGTGAGGTGCTCGAATGCGAATTCGGGCGTGTGCACGCCAACGACCACGAAGCCCTTGTCCTTGTATGTATCGTACCACTTCGTGACATAGGGAAGCGTGCGCAGGCAATTGATGCAGGAATAGGTCCAGAAATCGATCAGCACGACCTTGCCGCGCAGGCCGGCCATGGTCAGCGGCGGGGAGTTCAGCCAATGCGAAATCCCGACGAACTCGGGCGCACGGCCATAGTTGGAGAAATGCGGCGCCTGCGCCCGCGCCTCGGCGCCCGGAAGCAGCGCGGCGGCGACAGCGCTCAGCATGGCGGAACGGCGGGTCAGAGCGAGCATCGTCACAATCCTACATTGGCGTTGGGATAGAACTGCGAAAGCCAGGCCGTCACCACCGTGTCATACTGGTAGTAAAGCCCGACCGCGACCAGGATCACCACGACCCCGAAACCCTGTTGCAGGCGATGGGAATAGCGGGCGATGCGCCGCACATGCGTCGTCACGTACTGCCCGCCATAGGCGATGCCCAGCATTGGAAGCCCGGCGCCGATCGCATAGGCGAGCAGGAGCAGCCCCGACCAGGCAAGCCGGTGCGAGGTCGCGACGACGGTCAGGATCGAGCCGAGAACCGGCCCTGCGCAGGGTGTCCAGACGATCCCGAGTGTCGTCCCCAGCACGAACCCGCCCCAATTGCCGCTGCCGGCATTTTGCCCGACCTCATGGGCACGATTGACGAGGCCGTGCATGCGCGCCGTCAACCATTCGAACGGTCGCGGGAAGATCATCAGAAGGCCGAAGATCAGCAGCAGGACGATCGCCACCTTCCGCAGCACGTCCTGGGATGCGCCGAGGCTCTCGGCGAAGGCACCGAACAGCAGCGCGACGACCGCAAAGCTCACCACGAAGCCGAGCGCGATGAAGACCGGCCGCGTCCGGCTCGTCTGGCCCACCGAGACGCCGAACAGGATCGGCAGCATCGGCAGGATGCAGGGGGCCGCCACCGTCAGCACCCCGGCCGCCAACGCAAGAAGCAAAGCCGTCATCGCCAATGCTCCGTCACGTCATTTCGCTTGGGAAGCACTCTCAGAGCCTGTTTGAATGCGGCTTGCGGTGAGTCGGAAGCGCCGCAGGCGCTGGCCGGCGCGGCTTTCGAGAACCGGAGCGGAGCGGCCTTGAGATCAATATGGCTTCTGGCGGATAAGCGCAGCGATCCGCCAAAGCCCAAAGGGAAGCCATGAAATTGATCGCCAAACAAACCTGGCCGTGAGCACCGGAAGCGCAGAAAGACGCGTCGGACGACCGCCACAGTAGCATTCCCCAACAGGCTCTCAGGTTCTCTGGTCCGGGTTGCTCACCAGCGCCGGCGCGGCCCGCCAGCTCTCCGGAAACAGCGCCTTCAAACTGTCGAGCTTCGGCATATCGTTGATCTCGATGTAGGGATTGTCGGGGTTATGGAAAAGAAAGTCCTGATGATACGCCTCGGCGGGGTAGAACGGCCCGGCCGCGTCGATCCGCGTCGCGATCGGGTGGCGGAAGACATGCGCGGCCTCGAGCTGCGCCACATAGGCGTGCGCAATCCGCGCCTGCTTCGCCCCGTTCACGAACAGCTCGGAGCGATATTGCGTGCCCCAGTCCGGCCCCTGATGACCCACCTCGGTCGGGTCGAGCGCCACCGAGAAGAAAATCTGCAGCAGCTTCCCATAGCTGACCCGCGCCGGGTCGAAGGTCACGCGCACCGATTCCGCATCGCCCGTGGTGCCGGAGCTGACCTCTTCATAGCTCGGATCGACGGCATGCCCGCCCGTATAGCCGGAGACGGCCTGTCTCACGCCTTTGACATGCTCGAAGACCGCCTGAACGCCCCAGAAGCAGCCGCCGGAAAATATGGCGGTCTGCAGGCCTGAGCCGGCCTTGAGCGTCTCGTCGAGCGCCGGCGCGGGCATTCTGCCTTGCGTGGATTGGGCGCGAACCGGCGGCGGAAGCGTGAAGGAAAGCGCCAGCGCAGTCGCAGCAATGCCGAGGATCGCACAAGCATTGCGAAACGGGTGACGGGTCATGCTGAGCCTCACAGCAGCTTGGTCTCGATGAAGAGAGGAAAAGCAGTTTCGTTTCTGCATCGGGAGCTTTTCCAGTCGGCGTTGCCGGAAGGACGTCCGGCGGCGGCAATTTATTCCATCCTCTTGAACCCCTCGTTCGTCCAAACCTCCCGTCGGGTTACAGACCTCCCCGCTGCAAGCCACTGACGGATCCGCAAAAGATCTGGAAGCTGCGCGATCGTCCGCTCGGCCGCTATACCACCTTGAATATAGCGGCAAAAGTACCGCGAACCGCCGAACCATCCGGCATCCCGTCCGTCGTCACGAGACGATCATTTCCGGTCGAACACCCGGCTCAGCGTCTTGAGATGCTTGCCCGCCACCACGGCGCTTTCCGCCTCGATCGCGCGATAGCACGCAACGACGGCCTCGCCCGCCTCGGTCAAACGAGACCCTCCCCCACCGGCGCCGCCGGCAACCGTTTCGACCACCGGCTTGCCCAGGGCAAGGTTGAGCTCTTCCACCAGCATCCAGGTACGCCGGTAGGACATCCCGAGCGCACGGCCGGCGGCTGAGATCGACCCGGTGCGGGCAATCTCTTCCAGCACCGCAATCTTGCCCGGACCGACCCGGCCCCCATCCGCCAGATCGATGCGGATGCTGAGCGCGTCGCCGGCCCTCTCATACTGGCTTTCTCTCGATCGCGATCCCGACATGGCGGCAGCCAAACACGCCTCGGAGCCCGGAATCAACCTTGCCCGTTCTTCATGCACGGCCCTACCGGTGATGCGTGGCGGCACTGGCTCCGCTTCGCTATATGTGGCTAGATATAGCGGGCTCATGCCCCGATCGGGCTCGGGCGGCCCTTCGCCGGCCGCACCGCGAGCCGCAAGAAGAGGAGGAAAGAGAGATGGACACGATCGCGCTCGACCCGAGGCTTCGTCATGCCTCCGAATTTCTTCGGCGCTCGCCCAGAATGCTGGTCGATGGAAAGCTTGTTGGCGCGCTGTCGGGCAAAAGCTTCGCGGTTTACAATCCGGCGAGCGGAACCGTGATCGCCAATGTCCCCGAGGCGGACAAGGAGGATGTCGATCTGGCGGTCGCCGCCGCCCGGCGCGCCTTTGACGAGCGGCGCTGGTCCGGCCTCAGCCCGTCCGAGCGTGGCCGGATGCTCTGGCGCCTCGCCGACCTGATCGAACGCGACCTCGAGGAATTGGCCGAGCTCGAATCCGTCGACAACGGCAAGCCCTATGCCGTGGCGCGTGTGGCCGATCTGCCGCTCGCGGTCGATATGTTCCGCTACATGGCGGGCTGGGCGACCAAGATCACCGGCTCCAACCTCGCGCTCTCCCTGCCGGGCGAATATCTCTCCTACACCCGCCGCGAGCCGGTGGGCGTGGTCGGCCAGATCATTCCCTGGAACTTCCCGCTGCTGATGGCGGCCTGGAAGCTCGCTCCGGCGCTTGCCGCCGGCTGCACCACGGTGCTGAAGGCGGCGGAGCAGACCCCGCTCACCGCGCTCCGCCTCGCCGAGCTCGTCCAGGAAGCCGGCTTTCCGCCCGGTGTCGTCAATATCCTGACCGGCTTCGGTGAGACGGCGGGCGCGGCGCTCGCGGCGCATCCGGATGTGGACAAGGTTGCCTTCACCGGCTCCACCGAAGTGGGCAAGCTGATCGTCCAGGCGGCGGCGGGCAATCTGAAAAAGGTGTCGCTGGAGCTGGGCGGCAAATCGCCGGCGATCATCCTGCCGGATGCGGATCTCGACCTCG
>JASHVY010000036.1 GCA_030044345.1 Acetobacteraceae bacterium
GGATCGCGGCGGGCCGGGAATGGGCGCGCGTCTGCCGCTTCCCTCCTTTCAACCTGCCCGGCGTGCTGCTGCCGGTGCTGGTCCCGGTGGCGGGCATCGCGGCGGCCTTCGGCTTCGGGTTTCTCGTGCTCTTCGTGCTTGGGATCGCAGGCGCGCTGCTCGCCGGCGGCAACGGTGGCGGGGTAGGGCCGCGGCGATGGCTCGCCGGCGGGCTTTTCTATCTCGGCCTTGCCGCCGTCGCGGTCGTCCGGCTGCGGCTCTACGGCTCGGCGGGCCTCGGCAATATGCTGTTCGTGGTGCTGATCGTCTGGGCGAGCGATTCGGGGGCGTACCTGGCTGGCCGCGTGATCGGGGGGGCCAAGCTCGCCCCGCGGATTTCGCCCTCGAAGACCTGGGCCGGGGCGGCCGGCGGGCTCGGCTTGGCAATCGTTGCCGGGCTCCTGGTGGCGGAAGGCTTTGCCGCCGGGCCCTCGATAGGTGTTCTTCTGGCCTCGGTCACGCTCGGTGTGGCATCACAGGCGGGGGATCTTCTGGAGAGCGCCTTCAAGCGCCGATTCGGTGTCAAGGACTCGGGCAGTCTCATTCCCGGGCATGGAGGCGTCCTCGATCGGTTGGACGGCGTGCTGGCGGCGGCACCCGCGGCGGCGATTCTGGCTTTGGCGCTCGGACCGGGAGTTGAGCTTTGGCGGTGAAAACAGTGAGCGTGCTCGGCAGCACCGGAAGCGTCGGTCGGCAGACCGTCTCCCTGCTTGCCGCCCATCCGGAGCGCTTTCGCGTGCGCGTGCTCGTCGGCGGCAGGAACGCCGCCCTGCTGGCCGAGCAGGCCCGGCAGCTTCGTGCCGAGCAGGTCGTGATCAGCGATCCGGCCGGGCTCGATGGGCTTGCGGAAGCGCTGGCCGGCACGGGGATCGAGATTGCGGCCGGCGCGGAGGCGGTGGTGGCGGCGGCCGAGGTTCCGGCCGACTGGACGATGGCGGCGATCAGCGGCGCGGCCGGGCTGCCGGCCACGCTCGCCGCGATCCGCCGCGGCGGGACGGTTGCGCTCGCCAACAAGGAGGCGCTGGTCTGCGCGGGCGAGATCATGCTCCGCGCCGTCACAGCGGCCGGCGCGCGGCTTCTGCCGGTCGATTCGGAGCACAATGCGGTGTTCCAGTCGCTCGCGGAGGGCAATCGCGGCGCGCTCGAGAAGATCGTGCTCACCGCCTCGGGCGGGCCGTTCCGCACCGCAAGCCTCGCCGAGATGGCGGCGGCGACGCCCGAAGCGGCGCTCAAGCACCCGATCTGGTCGATGGGTGCGAAGATCAGCATCGACTCGGCGACCCTGATGAACAAGGGGCTCGAGCTGATCGAGGCGGCCTGGCTCTTCTCCCTGCCTGAGCGCGCGATCGGTGTGCTCGTGCATCCCCAGGCCGTCGTCCATGGCCTTGCCTTCTATGCCGATGGCAGCGTGATCGCCGGTTTGGCCTCACCGGATATGCGCGTGCCGATCGCCCATGCGCTGGCCTGGCCGGAACGGTTGCCGACCGCGGCCCCCCGGCTCGATCTCGCAACCCTCGCCCGGCTCGATTTTGCCGAGCCGGACGAGCAGCGCTTCCCTGCCATCGGGCTTGCGCGTGCGGCGATCCGGGCCGGCGGGGCGGCTCCGGCCATTCTGAGCGCGGCCAACGAGACCGCGGTGGGCGCGTTCCTTGCGCGGCGGATCGGTTTTCTCGATATCGTGCGCGTGGTCGAGTCCGTGCTCGAGAGCATGGGCGCGCCCGCCGCGCCGACGCTCGAGAGCGTGCTCGCCCTTGATGCCGAGGCACGGCGGCATGCCGAACGCTTCGCGGCGGTGGGCGCGCGCGTGTTCGTCGGCGGTCGGCTCGAAAGCATGCCCGGAGAAGCCACCGGGGAGGTGGGGTGGACCTGATGATCGACCTGATCCGGACCGTCGTCTCATTCCTGGTCGTGCTCGGCGTGCTCGTCTCGGTGCACGAGTTCGGCCATTACCTCGCCGCGCGGCTTTGCGGCGTGCATGTCGAGGCCTTTTCGATCGGCTTCGGTCGCGCGCTCGCGACCTGGCGCGACCGGCAGGGCACGGCGTGGCGGCTCGCCGTGCTGCCGCTCGGCGGCTATGTCAAGCTGCACGGCCAGGAGCCGCTCGAGACGGTAAGCGCGGAGGAGCGGGCACGCTGGATCCCGGGCCGTGCCTTCCAGGAGAAGCCTGTGGGCGCACGGGCGATCGTCGTTGCCGCCGGCCCGGCTGCCAATTTCGTGCTCGCATTTGTGCTTTTCGCAGCGCTTTTCGCACTTGCGGGAAAACCGGTGGTGATGCCGATCGTCAACGGGGTGACGGCGGGCAGCCCGGCCGCCGCCGCCGGGCTTCACCCCGGTGATCGCATCGTTGCGGTCGATGCCGCACCGATTCGCGACTTCGCCGATATCCAGCACGTCATCGAGTCGCGCCCCGACCAGACGCTCACGCTTTCGGCGTTGCGCGACGGAAAGCCGATCCGCCTTGTGGTCCATACCGGCACGACAACCGTCAACGGCCGGGCGCATGGTGTGCTCGGGATCAGCGGCGACACCTCCGCTTTCGAGCCGCTGGGGCCGGGTGAGGCGGTTGCGCAAGCGTTCCACGAAACCGTGAACGTCAGCGGCGCCACGGTGAATGGCGTGTGGCAGATTCTCACCACGCGGCACGGAACCGCCGAGCTCGGCGGGCCGCTCAGGATCGCCGAGCTTTCGGGCCAGGTCGCCGCGCTCGGAGTAGCCAGCCTGATCTCCTTCATCGCCGTGCTCTCGATCAATCTCGGGTTGATCAATCTTTTGCCGATTCCCGTTCTGGACGGCGGCCATCTGCTTTTCTTCCTGGCCGAGGCGGTGCATGGAAGGCCGCTTTCGGCGCGCGCGCAGGAGATCGGGCTGCGCGCGGGGCTCGCTCTTCTCGTCTGCATCTTTGTGTTCGCAACCTGGAACGATCTCGCGCATCTCGGCATGGTCCGCTGGGTGAAAAGTTTGTGAGCCGTTCCGGAAAAGTGGCTCATCCCGGATTGCGCTGGAGAAGCCGACTTGCCCGCCAAGGCCGTGAAATGATTGGCCGAACGAAAGCGCGCGCCCGATGATTAAAAATCATCGCGCTGTTGACCGCGGGTTGGCGCCCGGCCGGAGGGACGGCTATTGTCGTTTCTTCCTTCCTATGGCTAGCGCCGCCCCGTGTTCTTGCCCCGCGTGACCGGGAGCTTTCCCGGGGGGATTCGGAGAGTCCGCCGGTTGCGTCGTATCGGTTCAGCACTTCTTGCGGTTGCGTTCTGCCTGACCCTGTTGCCAGCTCCGACGGTGGCACAGGCGCCGGCTGCTGCCGCGGCCACGCCCGCCGTCGGGGGCCAGGCGGACCGGATCGCGGCGATCCGGGTCGTCGGGAATCAGCGGATCGAGACCAGCACGATCCTCTCCTACATGCTGCTCGAGCCCGGTGATCCTTTCGACCCGAGCCTGATGGACCGCAGCCTCAAGACCCTTTACGCGACCGGCCTCTTCAGCGATGTCAAGCTCGCCCGAGAGGGCAATGTGCTCGTCGTGACCGTGAGCGAGAATCCGGTCGTGAACGTGGTTGCCTTCGAGGGCAACCACGAGCTCACCGATGCGCAGCTCAACCAGGCCATCACGCTCCGCGCGCGCGCGGTGTTCACCCCGGACGTTGCGGAGTCGGATCGGGAGAAAATTCTCGGGCTCTACGCGCAGAAGGGCTATTATGCGGCAACGGTGGTGCCGAAGATCATCAAGCTGCCCGAGAACCGGGTGAATGTGGTCTTCGAGATCAATGACGGGCCGGCGACCTACATCAGCCGTATCGTCTTCGTCGGCAATCATGCCTTCAGCGCCAGCACGCTCTCGAGCGTGATCAGCTCCCGCGAGGAAGCATGGTGGCGGTTCTTCAGCAACTCGGACAGCTACAATCCCCAGCGCGTCGAATACGACGAAGAGCTGCTGCGTCGGTTCTATCTCCGCAACGGCTATGTCGATTTCACGGTGACGCATGTCCAGGCCGAGCTCTCCCCGGATCATCGCTCCTTCGTTCTCACTTTCGTGCTGAGCGAGGGCAGTCGCTATCACGTGAGCGCGGTCTCGGTCATCTCTCATCTGCCGAAAGTGTCCGGCGCCTCGCTTCGGCCGCTGGTGGTGATCGGCCGGGGCGATTGGTACGATGGAGACGCCGTCCAGCGATCGGTGCAGGCGATTTCCAACCAGCTTCAGAACAACGGCTTCGCCTTTGCCGAGGTCCATCCGGACATCACGCGTGATGCCGAGAAGCATACGGTCGCGCTAGTCTTCAATGTCGTCGAGGGACCGCACGTCTATATCGAGCGCATCGATATCACCGGCAACACCCGCACCGAGGATCAGGTGATCCGCCGCCAGTTCAACCTGGCGGAGGGGGATCCGTTCAATGCCTCCTCGATCCAGCAGACCCAGCAGCGCCTGAAGGACCTCAATTACTTCGGCAACGTCAACATCACCACCTCGCCGGGTTCGGAGCCGGACCGGGTGATCGTGCACACTGCGGTGACCGAGAAGGCAACGGGTCAGTTTACCATCGGCGGCGGCTATTCGACGGATGTGGGCGCGCTGGTGAATGTCGGGCTGCAGGAGAACAACATCGTCGGCAGCGGGATCGATGCCGGCATCAGCGGCATCCTCGCGCAGCGGGAAAGCTCGATCGATCTGAGTGTGACCGATCCTTATTTCCTGGGCCGCAATCTGCTGACCGGCATCGACATCTACGACATCACCAACAACAACCAGAGCATCGCGGAATATAGCGAGAACCGGT
The DNA here is from genome assembly GCA_030044345.1 of Acetobacteraceae bacterium. Taxonomy (GTDB): domain Bacteria; phylum Pseudomonadota; class Alphaproteobacteria; order Acetobacterales; family Acetobacteraceae; genus JAKAWQ01. The sequence goes on from JASHVY010000036.1 coordinate 4,814, forward strand.
ACGGCTTCACGACCAGGCTCGGCTACAATTTCAACGATCACGTTTCGCAGGAATGGGACTATTCGCTGGTCAATCGCGATATCGTCGATATCGCAACCACGGCGAGCCCCTATATCTTCGCCAACCAGGGCAACAACACGCTCTCCCAGATCGGCACGACGCTCGTCTTCGACTGGCGCGACAGCAAGATCGATCCGACGCGCGGCTTCGTGCTCAGCGGTGGTGCCGACTATGCGGGGATCGGCGGCAATGCCGACTTCGTCCGGCTGCGCGCCGATGCCGCCTATTACATACCGCTCGACGGGCTTCTCGGTGATGGTTGGGGGATCGCGGAGAGGGGAAGCTATGGCGATCTCGTCCCGATCCAGCATGAGCAGTCGATCCTCGACAATTTCTATCTCGGCGGCGCCAATCTGCGCGGCTTCGAGGATGGCGGCGTCGGCCCGCACGACATTTCCACCGGCGACAGTCTTGGCGGGCGCTTTCTTTGGACGGAGTCCACCGAGCTCAGGTTCCCGCTGCCGGTCAATCCCGATCTCGGTCTCTCCGGGCGTTTCTTCGTGGATACGGGTTCGGACTGGGGTCTCAAGGAGAACCATGGCCCGATCACCGACTTTTCTTCCCCTCGGGTCGGTGCGGGCTTCGGCATCTCGTGGGATTCGCCGCTTGGCTTGCTCAGCATCGATCTCGGCTATCCGGTCGTGAAGAAGTCGCTCGATCAGACCCAGATCTTCCGTTTTGGTTTCGGCACGAGGTTCTAGTGCGTATTCCCCGTTTCGCCGCCGTTCTCCTGGCGGTTCCCTTGCTCTTTCCCCGTGCCGGCCTGGCGCAGATGGAACTGGCCCAAGCCGCGCCGCAACAGGGCCCGGGATGGTTCATTCCCGGCCAGTCCCATCCGGCCGCGGCGCCGGCGCCGGTCCGCCCGGCGCCACCCCGTCCGGCGCCTGCGCCCGCCCGGCCTCCGGCCACGGAGGCTCAATCGATCCCGCAGCTTCCGGCCCTGCCCAAGGCGCCGCCCCCGCCGGCCGCCGTCATGGGCGTGCTGAGCGTGCCGGATGTCTATCGCCAATCTACGGCCGTGCAGCAGATTGAAAAAATCATCAATACACGGCGGCTGGCGCTCAACAACGACGCGATCAAGGAGCAGGCGACCTGGCGGCAAATGCAGGATTCCCTCTCGCATGACCGGTCCAAGCTCACGCCGGATCAGATTCGTGCCCGCGAGACGGCCCTGCAGGATCGGATCACGACAGCCCAGAAGGAGTTCTCGGGGCGCAATCAGCAGATCCAGGAAGCGGCGCAGGTCGCGATCGCCGAGGTCAACCGCATGCTGATTGCGGTGATTCGCGAGGTCGCCGAGAGCCACGGCATGAATCTGGTGCTGCACCGCGAGCAGGTGGCGCTCAACATGAATGCCTTCGATATCACCGACGAGGTGGCGAAGAACCTCAATCTGAGGCTCCCTTCGGTCCCGGTTCCGCCAAACAGCGAGATGCCGGTGGGATCACCTGAGGCACCCGGGGACGGCCCGCCAGACGCCGGGCCGGACATGGCGGCCGCGCCGCCATTGCCGCTGCCGCCGTCTCCGGCCGGCAGTGCCGCAAAGCCTTGAAGTGAAGAATGCCCTCCGAGAGCCGAGTCGGCGCGGGGGATCCGCGCTTCTATGCGCGTTCCGGGCCGCATACGCTCGCGGATGTGACCCACGCTGCCGGCGGGCGGACGGAAGCGGCCGAACGCCTGCTCTACGGGGTCGCTCCGTTGCAGACGGCCAGTCCGGAAGAGGTCAGTTTCCTCGATAATCGTCGTTATCTTGATGCTCTCGCGGGCACGCGCGCCGGCGCCGTGCTCGTGCATCCCGATCTCGTATCGCGGGTTCCCTCCGGGACTGCCGCGATCGTGACGAACGATCCCCATGCCGGGTGGGCGCGGGTGGCGGCGCTCTTCCATCCCGCTCCGCCGACGAAGCCGGGGATTCACCCAAGCGCCGTGGTGGGGGAGGGGGCGATCGTCGATCCGACTGCGGAAGTCGGCCCCCTTGTCGTCATCGGGGCCCGAGCCGAAATCGGGCCGCGCTGCCGGATCGCTCCGGGCACGGTGATCGGCGAAGGCGTCGTGATCGGGGCCGATTGCCGCATCGGCACGCTGGCGAGCGTGAGCCATGCCCGTCTGGGCGAGCGGGTGACCATCCATCCGGGAGCGCGAATCGGCCAGGACGGGTTCGGCTTCGCCATCACGGATAAGGGCTTCCTGAGCGTGCCACAGCTCGGCCGGGTGCTGCTCGAGGATGATGTCGAGATCGGTGCCAATACGACGATCGATCGTGGCTCCGTGCAGGATACCGTGATCGGCGCCGGCACGCG
>JASHVY010000345.1 GCA_030044345.1 Acetobacteraceae bacterium
GCCCTCTCGCGGGAGATGCGCCCACCATCGATCTCGTGGCCGGATACAACAGGGCGAACACGTCTCCGACGCTGAAATTGTTCCTTTCCCGGCTCGATGAATTGATCGTCCGCAGCCGGAAGAGATCGGCAAAGGCCGGAAATTCGCAGAGGGACGACAGAGCGCAATTCTGAAAGCGAAGATCGTAGGAATTCAGCCCAGAAAATATTATGCACTTCGATGAAGTCTCAGAAAGAAGGAGACTTCTTTTTCTGAAGAAAAAGAAGCAAAAAGACTTTTCTCCGTTTTCCGGACCAGGCGCTGGCTGTGGACTATCAATGAAAGGATAAAAGTTCTTTGGTTCTTTCTTTCAAGAAAGAACAACTTCTCTAAAAGCTGGTGCGCGTGGGCGCGACGACGAGATCGCGGATGGTGATGGATTGGGGGAGTTTCCAGCAGAAGAGCACGATCTCGGCAAGCTCTTCGGCGGACATGAAATCCGGGTTGCCGAGGAGCGCGCAATATTGCGCGAAGCTGATGCCCATGGTGGCGTGGATATTGGTTTTCACGTAGCCCGGCGCGATGTTGATGACGCGGACGCCGTTCTTGCCTTCCGCTTCGCGGAGCGATTCGGTGGCGGCGCGCACGCCGTATTTGGAGGCTGTATAAGCGATTGCGGCCGGGGCGGTTTTCCGATCGCTGACCGAGCTGATATTGATGATGGTGCCGGATTTGCGGCGGGACATGCCGGCGATCACCGCTTTCGTGCAGTTGAGCGTGCCGATGAGGTTGACTTCGATTTCGCGAGCGAAATCGGCGGGCGCCACATCCTGGAAGCTGCGGGCATCGGCGAACCCCGCGCTGTTGACGAGGCATTCGGTCTCACCCCAGCTTTGCTCGGCAGCGCGGATCGCGGTTTCGATGCTGGCATAATCCGTGACGTCGGCCGCCTGGTAGGCGATTTCGGCGCCGGCGAGCGCGGCGATCGGCTCGATATGCCGCGCGATGAGCAGCATCGGGTTGCCTTCGCGCGCGAAACCCTTGGCGATGGCAAGCCCGATCCCGGAGCTTGCGCCGGTGATGACGACGAGCTTTTGCGCCATGGTCAGTTGGCCATCAATGAATAGAGTTCCGGCGTGGTCAGGATCCTGTCCACGTACCCGAAGCTGCCTTCATTGCGGACCTCCCGGGCGGCGGCGACGAGACCGTTCATGGCGGCGCGATAGAGGGAGGTGGCGAGGCTCACGCGCCGGACACCGGCTTCGGCGAGAGCGGCGATCGGAAAGGACCTTCCCTTGATGCCGCCCGTGAAGCTGAAGGGACGCGAGAGCGAAGCGCAGACGGTGCGGACAGCGGCGATGTCGGGCAGGCCAGGCGCCATCAGCACGTCCGCGCCTGCCTTCTCATAGGCCTGGAGGCGTTTGATCGTATCGTCGAGATCGGGCTTGCCGCAGAAGAAATTCTCGGCCCGCGCGGTCAGGGTGAAGGGGAATGGAAGCTTTCGCGCCGCCGCGACCGAAGCGGCAACGCGTTCGACGGCCTGCTCGATCGGAAAGAGGGGCTGGGCGGGGTCGCCGGTTGCGTCCTCGATCGAGGCGCCGACAAGGCCCGCCCCGGCGGCGAGACGGAAGGTGGTTGCCACGGCTTCAGGCGAATCCCCGAACGCGTGCTCGAGATCGGCCGAGACCGGGAGATCGGTTGCCGCAACGATCGCGCGCGCATTGGCGAGGGATTCGTCACGGGTCATCGTGCCGTCACGCTTTCCGAGCACGCCGGCGGCCGCACCGCTCGAGGTTGCGAGCGCGGCAAAGCCGAGCGTGGAAAGGATGCGCGCGGAGCCGGCATCCCACGCATTGGCGATGATGAAGGTGCCGGGTCCTTTATGCAGGGCGGCGAAACGCTCCGCCTTCTCGCTTTGGCTCACCGTCATGACGTTTCCCCATTTCGCTGGCCTGGATCGTTACGGCTTCAGAAGCCGAGTGAGCGCCGCAAGGCGCGCGTGTGTGCCGGCATCGGCCTTGCCGTTGATGGTCTCCGCCCGCCAATGGCGCTGGAAGGCGGTGAGCACCGTGCCGAGAGCCGGGTCCCAGCCCCCCTCCCCGGTCACGTCATAGCCGATGGCGGCGAGGGCGGCGCGGATCGGTGCGAGGCCGGATGCATCCGTGACGATGTCGCCGGTGCCGAGATCCGGCGTGCTTTCCGGAAAGAGCCCGATGCCGTTCCGCGCGAGGAGAGGAAAATCGAAAAGCTCGCCGGGGTCCTGCTTGCGGTCGGGCGCGATATCACTGTGCGCGACGACATTGCGGGCCTCGATCGGATGGTGGGCGAGAAGGCCGCGGCAAAGCACGATGACCTTTTCCATTTGGGGGGCTGGAAAGGAACGATAGCCCCATTCATGGCCGGGATTGACGATCTCGATCCCGATCGAGCGGGAATTGATGTCGGTGTGCCCGCGCCAGAAGGAGGGGCCGGCGTGCCAGGCCCGACGTTCGTCCGGCACGAGTTGCCAGAGCGCGCCATCCTCCTCGACAAGATAATGGGAGGAGACGCGCGCATCTTCGCAGCAAAGCCGGTCGAGCGCGGCCTCGGCACTCTGCATGCCGGTATAGTGCAGGACCAGCGTATCGATGGGCGTGCCGGCGGGGCGTTCGTTGTGGTTGGGGCTCCAGCGCTGCCTCAAAGGCCGCTCCAAAATCTCGATAGCGCCATGAATTCGTCGTTCTTTCTCTTCATCTGCCCGATTCTGGTCCAGAACATCGTCCGTAGACGATGTCGTGAAGATATCCAAATCAGAACGACGCCGCCATCGCGGTCCTGCACGTCGGCGGCGTGGACGACGGCCGCGCGCCGCAGTGCTTTGCCTGCTCTGGATCAGCCGGGGGGGTCAATAACATCCAGTCATTTTCGGGCGTTTTCGGCGCCGGGGGGACGGGGGACCCGTGCCGCTCCGCCATCGACGGCGCCGTCTCCGGGAATAACCGCCGGCACAGGGTGTTGTCCCCATGAGACGGCAACGGGAGGAGAGGATGTCGAGGCTCGGGGCAATTGGAGTCGTGATCGTCGTGCTCTTCGGGCTTGCCGGGTGCGCCACGGGGCCGGGGGACCTCGGCAGCAACCCTGCCCCCGCTTCGACGCACACGGGTGGAGGTGGAGGCGGTTATTGAACTCAGCCCGTTGGCGACGGAGCTCCGCCGAAGCAGCGCCCTGAAGCACGCCCACGGCCTCCGGATGGTCTAGGATTCCAACGTCGTCTGGAGGGAAACACGGGGGCCAGAGCAGACCGCAGAAGGAAAATCCATCACAGGCCGCGCTCGCGTTTGATTCTATCCCACGCGGCGTTGATGCGCGCCACCTTCTCGCTCGCCTTCATGATGAAATCCTCCGGCACGCCACGCGCGGCGAGACTGTCCGGATGGTTCTCGCGCATCAATTTGCGCCAGGTCGCGCGCACTTCGGCATCGGTCGCTGTCGATTTGAGGCCGAGCACGGCATAGGGATCGGAGGTCTCGGTCCCGTGCCGGGGCGCGGTGCCGCGCGCGCGGTTCCAGGCGGCCGCATCGAGCCCGAACGCCCGGTGCACGCGGGCGAGAAAGGCTTCCTCCCGGGCGTTTGCAGGCCCGTCCGCCCGCGCGATGACGAAGAGCGCCGCGAGCACCTCCTCGAGCGTGCCGCGATTGTCGGCGAAGGTCTGGGCAAGCTGCTCGGCGAACTCCTCATATCCGGATGCGCTTTCCCGCGCCTGGTCGAAGAGGCGGCCGACCTGGTGGACCGATTCGGGCGGGATGCGGAAGTGGCGCTTGAAGGTCTCGATCTCGGCGCGATTCACCGGGCCGTCGCACTTGGCGAGCTTGGCCGCGAGCACGACGAC
>JASHVY010000346.1 GCA_030044345.1 Acetobacteraceae bacterium
GTTTCCATACACTCATTCTCATCCGACCGACCGTCGGACAGGCCATCTTTGCCCAGCCACCGCCAATTCGCAACAGCACAACCGGAGACAACCTTCACAACGTCAAACAACCCAGCAAGCGCCCGATATTACCGCAGGGTTTGAGAAATGCGGGTTAAGATCAATATGGTTCTGGTGGAAAAGCGGAGCGATCCGCCAAAGCCCAAAGGGAAGCCATGAAATTGATCGCCAAACCAACCAGCCGTGAGCACCGGAAGCGCAGAAAGACACGCCGGACGACCACCACAGTAGCATTCTCAAACGGGCTCTCAGCGAGGCCGGCCTGGTTCAATCGCGCCGGCTCCGTTCATTCCCGGCTGCTATCGTCTCAGGCGAGCGGCGTGACGCGCACGCGCGCAGCGCCGGGCGCCGGGTTCGTCACATTGATGCGGAAGTCATAGACACCGCCAGGTTCGAGCGCCTGCTCGGGGAGGGTCACCGCCGGCAGTGCCTGCACCACCTGATTCTGGTCATCGAGCAATGAGGCTGAGAGAGAAGGCAGGATCTCGCTGACCGAAGATGTATTGACGAGCTGGCCTTCGATCGTGAGTCCCTGTGCGTTTTCGTCGGTTGTGCGGAGCGAGCGAAGCTCACGGACGATGAAACCACGGCTGCCGCCGACAGCGATGCAGGGCTGGTAGCCCGACGGCAGTTTTTCGACGCAATGCTCCGCCGCATATTGCTGTGCCGAGACGCTCGACCAGGCCACGCCGAAACGGGAATCCCAGACATCCACGCCGTTGAGCTTGAGCGAATAGACGCCCGGTGTCAGCGGGATTTGCGGCGCGGCGATGATCATCTCAGGCTGGCCTGCGACGGGCTCGAACTGGAGCGGAACCTGATAGCCCGGAAGGTTCGGCGCGGTCCAGCGATTGGCAAGGGGTATGACCGTGCCATCCTCGGTTCTTTCATCACGCACCTGGGCCAAGCGATCGAGAGTGATCGCGCTGTCGAGAGGCTCGGGGTCGACGGTCAAACTGCGGCTATAGATCAGGAAACTTGTTTCGGGAGAAAGATCTGCCCGGCTCGACCAGTTGTCCGGATCCGGCTCTGCGCTGCTGCCGATCGGCAGCAATGCGGTCTGCTCCACCGCATAGAGCCCGTAATATTGCGGCAGCGAGGGCAGGGGCGTGGTTGCGCTCGCGGGTGCGTCAGTGCCGGAGAGCTGCGATGGGGGCGGAGCACAAGCCGACAGAAGAAGCACGGCGAGAAGGCCCGGCAAGCCGTGTGTGAGATCATGCGTTTTCATGGACAACCTCGCTTTCCTTAGTGACTTTATGAAGGTGCCTTCGTGAAAGCTGGCCGGCCGAAAGGAATCCTCGTTCGAACAGGGCATGCATCGCGAGTCGTTTCGCGAGATCGCAGAGCCGATGCACGGCATTTTCGATATGCACCCGAATCGGAAATGCATATGGAAAAAGCGGGGAATTTTCGTTGACATGAGAGGATCGCACCGCAATGGAACGTTGTCCTTTCGAACTGCCGACGAGATGCCGCGCAGTCAGGCACCAACAATATGGCAAGAAGCGGGAGGATATTCTCGGGCTTGCGAAGCCACAGAATAGTCACAAGTTGGCCTCTGGGCTGACACGGGTGCTGCGCACCCTTCGGGAAGTGGACAGCGACATTTCCGATGAGAAATGTCGGGTATGGGGATTGCGCGCTATTCTTGGTGGCGTGCTGCAAAGGCCCCCGCCAAAGAACGGATATCCCGATACGAATGGTATTCGCGCTGCGCCGTGAATCGAGCGTTTGGAGCATGTGCCTTCGGCGGCAGATGTGACGCCCTACCGAACACCATAACGCGCAGACCCCATGGAGGATCAGGCCCCTGACGGAGGAGCAAGTGCATGGATGAGCAGGCACTATTCCAGGACATGCGTCGCGAGCCCGCCGCGCGTCCTGCGGCACGTATCATCACGCTCGGCAGAGTGCGGGAACAGTATGATGATCTGCTCCGCGCTTTCACCTTTGGTGGAGCCGTCGTCGAGGAGGTTGCGGAGTTTCCTGCGCTGCTCGCGCGGTTGAGCCGGAACCCGCGTCCGGATCTCGTGGTGCTCGGCTGGGAGAGGGAGGAGGGAGGAAACGAGACGTTGCGGCATTTTGCGGAAAGTTGGGAGAGGGAGTCGGCGCTGCTCCCGGGAGCCATCCCCGCGACGGCCGAGGAAAGCGCGGAGGCAGAGCCCCATCCCGCCGAAAACACGAGGACGGGGAGGATGCTTCTTCAGCTTCTGAAGTCGGTGGAGGCGCTGATGGCGGGAGCGAACGCAAGGCGCGATGAGACGGTGGTGCGGGACGATGGGCAGAGCCTTGCACTGGGCGGACTCGATCTCCGTTTCGACACCAGCCGGGCGTTCTGGAAGAGACGGCGCGTTGATCTCAGCCTGACCGAGTTCCGGATCGTGAGCCAGCTTGCGAGGTCGGGCGGAAGCGATGTCAGCCACCGCGAGCTTTACGATATCATCAAAGGGGAGGGGTTCGTATCCGGTGCCGGCAAGGACGGGTACCGCTGCAATGTGCGCGCGGCGATCAAGCGCATTCGTCAGAAATTTCGCCTCGTGGACCCCGAGTTCGCCGCCATAAGAAGCTATCACGGTTTCGGTTACCGCTGGGACGAGGCAGCCGGGGCGGCCGAACAGAAGAAAGGCGGCGCCGCAGCGGATGAATCCGGCGAATGCCCGTGAATGATTCTTTCGGGGGCGGTTCTGCGGCTTTTCTGAGCGCGCCGCAGGCATAGCACGGATTGCAATGATTTCGAGTTCAATCGCGGCGGTGAAACCTTGCTCGCGATGGGGCGGACGACGCGCCGGCGGACGCGGCGAGGCTTGCGGGCCGGCCTGGGTGGGCGGATAACAGAGGGTAGAAAGAGGAGGAGACCGCCATGCTGGAAACCGAGACTCGTCCGGCTTCTGCCAAGGATAGCGCCGGGGATAGCGCCGATGCCGCCACCTTGGGCGCCGCGATCCCGTTCGACCGCCACCGGCTCGACCGGCTGATGGACGAAGCGGGTATCGACGTCATGCTCGTGACATCAAAGCATAATATCCGCTACATGCTGGGTGGCCATCGGGCGCAGTTCTTCAGCTACATGGACGCCATGGGCCTCAGCCGCTATTTGCCCGTGCTCGTCTATCCGAAGGGCCATCCCGACAAGGCGGCTTATATCGCGCACAAGCTGGAGCGGCATCAGCTTGCGGTTCGGCAATTCTGGGTGCCGGATATGCGCGCCGTCTCTTCCGGCAGTGTCGATGCGATGGAGTTCGCGCTCGATCTGGTGCGGCGGCTCGGGTTCGCCGAAGGGCGGATCGGTGTCGAGAAGCCGTTCCTGCCGATGGATGCGGCGGAGGCGCTGCGCACCGGTCTGCCGAATGCGAAGATCGTCGAGGGACTGATCGTTCTCGAGCGGCTGCGCGCGCTCAAGAGCGCCGAGGAGCTGGCCAAGCTCGGCGAGGCTTCCGAGCGGATCATCGATTCGATGCTGGCGGTGATTGCCCGCTTCGGCGCCGGTTCCACCAAGCGCGAGATTGCCGAGGCGCTGCAGCGTGAAGAGGCAAGCCGCGGGCTCGATTTCGAATATTGCCTGATCACCGCGGGATCGAGCCTCAACCGTGCCCCCTCGGACCAGCCATGGCAGGAGGGCGAGCCGCTTTCGCTCGATTCGGGCGGCAATTACGAGGGCTATATCGGCGATCTCACGCGCATGGCGGTGCTTGGCGAGCCGGACAGCGAGCTTCAGGACCTGCTTGCGAAGGTGGATGAGATCCAGCAGCTCGCGTTCCGCATGATCGCGCCGGGACGGCCGGGCGGGGAAGTGTTCGCGGCCGCCCAGGAAGCCTTGCACAGGCTGCCCGAGCACAATCACATGCATTTCGTCGCGCACGGGATGGGCATGATCAGCCACGAGGCGCCGCGGCTGCCGACCAACGGGGAGATGCCTTATCCGCCGACGGACGCCGAGCGGCCGCTCGAGCCCGGGATGGTGCTCTCGGTCGAGACGACGCTGCAGCACCCGAGGCGCGGCTTCATCAAGCTCGAGGACACGGTGGCGGTGACGCCGGGCGGGCACGAGATTCTTGGCGTGCGCGGGCGCGGCTGGAACCGCGGCGGGACGGAAGCGCGCTAGATCGATATGGCTTCTGGTGGATCGCTTCGCGCCGGGGTCCCCGCGAACACGTTCGGGGCACCCCGCCGACAAGTCGGCGGGGACCCCGTCGCGGGGTGCCCCAATCCGCCAAAGTCATGAAATTGATCGAGAAAACAAAGCTTAGAGCGTGATGACCTAAAATCATCACGCTCTAGGAAAGGCTGGTCGCCACCCGATCGCCGCCGGCCGGCGAGAGAGCGACGGAGGGAGCATGCCCGAGCTGCCGGATGTCGAGATCTTTCGTCGGCTGGCGGAGAAGACCTGCCAGGGCAGGGTCGTTGCCGAGGTGCCCGTCATCGATCCGGGGATGGTGCAGGGTATCTCGGCAGCAAATTTGCGCCAGCATATCGAGGGCAAGCGCGTCGCTGCCTGTCGGCGGCATGGCAAGGTGCTGTTCATCGAGATGGCGGCGGACGGCGCGCTCGCGATGCATTTCGGCATGAACGGCTCGCTTCGTCATCTCGCACGCGACGAGAAAGTGCCGGCGCATACACA
>JASHVY010000347.1 GCA_030044345.1 Acetobacteraceae bacterium
GTCGCAACGACGCTCGCGCCCGCCAAGGGCGGCCAGTTCGTCGCTCATGTGAAGGCGCTCCCCGGCAATCCCTACGACGGCCACACACTGGCAACCGTCATTCCCGACATGGAGGCGCTGATCGGTAACACCATCGAGCGCATCCTTGCTGATAAGGGCTATCGCGGCCACAACGCGCCACCCGATTACAAGCTCAGAATGAGCCGACTCCTTCCGACCTCATAGAGCTCCGCCGCTGGAATGCTACTGCGTGGCATGCGGGTCGCTATTGTGTCCCTGGCCTCTTCGGCGTCGGGGAAGTGATCGACCATTCGGACGACGGCACGGCCTTGGTCGCGATAGCGCAGGGAAGCCCGAAGAACGAAGCGCTGTGTCAAATCGTTCTGCGGCGACGGAGATGGGCCGTAATTGAGTCCCTGGACGGTCCACTGCTTGGAATCTACAGGACACTGCACGAAGCATTAGAGTCCATCTGCCCCACTCCGACGGCGGCCTAGCTGCTGCTCCGAACGCCGGCCGCTGCCCAGAGAAACAAACCCTAGACCTACAGCTTTTCAAAGCATGCTCGGTCGTAGCCAGATACAACTCTGCACGGCACATCGCGTTCTCACGAGCCCCATCACCGCGATACCTCCGTGATGCTTCGCTTGAACATAGAATCGTCCCTGGTGTCCCGTTCCCGAAATTCCTTGGCAAATCTTTGAGCCAGATGATTCGCTGGCCTCGGGCGAAGCCGAGAGGAGTGAATGCGCGGGCGGGCAGCGGTGGCGATCGCGTTGAGCGATGACGAGTGGGCCGTCCAACATCAAATTGCCTAGCAACTTCGGAATCGGGACGCTAGCCACGCGCGCCGCCCAGACCATCCGGGGCACGCCCGCAAGGCTTGTGCGCCAAAACCGGTCTGGGTTGACGACGAGCCATTAAGATACTAGCATATTAGTAGAACCTAGAGACTGGGATGGGAAGGAAACGATGGAACCCGACATATTTTGCCGGGTCGAGAACGAGGTTGGAGAGTCCCCGCTGTGGGATGAGTCACGCGGCTGTCTTTGGTGGGTCGATCTTTTGAAGGGCGAGCTGCATGCTTGCCACTCCGACGAGCAAGATGAGGTGCGTGCGTCTCTCGGCCAGAGCCTCGGGTTTGTAGTCCCATTCAATCAGGAAGCGTTTGTCGCCGGGACTCGAGACTCAGTAGGCACACTCACCATTGCCGATGGCAGATACCTGCCCATGATTGCGCTTGAGCGCACTCGCTCGGCTTATCGAAGCAACGATGGCAAATGTGACCCTCGGGGCAGGCTCTGGCTCGGTACAATGTCCGATGAACATCGGAAAGACGGGAGATGGTATCGAGTATCAGGCGATTACCAGCTGTACGAATGGAGTGGAACTGTCGATCTCCCGAATGGGCTTTGCTGGAGCCTCGACGGTACCCGGATGTACCTGGCGGACAGTGGTCGCAGCGTCATCGAAACATGGTCCTATGACTCCGACGCCGGGTTGCCCCGGAGCCTCCTCAGCACTCTGGCCATCTCACCGACCCAGGGCCGCCCTGACGGAATGACTATAGATGAAGAAGGGTACATCTGGGTTGCACTTTGGGGAGGTGGCGCGGTGCATCGATATCGGCCAGATGGCGTATTGGACATGCAAATCAGGCTCCCAGTGACGCTTGCAGCAAGTTGCGCATTTGGCGGCAAGAACCATGATCTGCTGTTCATCACGACGGCGCGGTATAAATTGAATGCCGGTCAGCTCGCCAGCGAGCCCTTGGCGGGATCCATCTTTGTCTGCCGTCCAGGTCCAACTGGGATGGCCGCGGATCGATTTGAGCCAAGTTCGCCATGACAACTTCGAATCAGCGACTGATTCCGCGACAGTGCGTTCATTCCCCTGAAGCAATATGAGTGACGATCGCACAGCCTGTTCGCCTGCTAACTCAGCGCCATTACTTTCTCTGGTCGATGTAACCAAGGTCTATCCACCCCAATTTTATGCACTGCGCGAAGTCAATCTGACGCTGCGAAGCGGTGAGATCGTTACATTGCTCGGGGCGAACGGGGCAGGAAAATCCACGCTGGCGAAGATCCTGACCGGCGCTGAGACGCTGACGAGCGGAACGCTTCGGTGGGATGGACGGGATTTGAAGGTCGCTTCGCCAGCGGCAGCGAAACGGATCGGTATCGGCATCGTATTCCAGGAATTGAACCTGTTACCTAACCTGACAGCGGCGGAGAACCTTGTCCTGGGCAATTCGCAAGGCGGCGTCCTGCGTGCGTTCTCCGCAGCGGCTGCTGAACGAGTTTACGAGCGCTACTCTGCGCTCGTTCCGGACCCCCCGAAACCGCAAGTGCTGTTGCGCTCACTCGGAGTTGGCGAAAGGCAAAAAGTGGCCATCATTAGGGCACTTGCTCAGCGGCCCAGGCTGCTCATTCTCGACGAGGGAACCTCGAGCTGGAACTTGACCGAGCGCCAGCAATTTCAGGAGGTGCTGAAGCGGCTGGCTCATCAGGGTTATCTCGCGATTTTGTACATCACCCACTTCATCGATGACGCAATCAACGTCGGCGATCGAGTGGTCGTCCTTCGGGACGGGACGAAAGTCTATGAGAGTCAAACGGACGCTCGGATTTCCCACATCGAGATCATTCGCGCGATCTCGGGAGAACTCTCCTCCACGCAGCCGACACGCTCGACGCTGCGGGAGCACAAGCCGCACGCTCGTCAAAGTCGCTCCATGCCTATCCTAACCGTCGAAGATCTGGCTACAGGGAGCGTCGGCCCGCTCCGCTTTACCGTCTCCGCTGGCGAATGTGTCGGATTTTACGGATACCCTGGGTGCGGGGCAACGGAAGCCTTGGAGGCGATCGCAGGTTTGATCACGCACCGAGGGGTCGTGCGCTGGAACAATATACGTCTCAAGCGGAATGCGACCCACAGACTCCGGCACGGTGTTATCTTGTGCTCTGGAGACAGACCCAGACAAGTTATCTCTTCATGGCCTTTGTACCTCAACGTCGGACTACCCAGATTATTTAAGCGCTCCATGTTCCTGCCCGTGCCCACGCGGGAATTCGTGCGCACTGCCGATGCGGTTGTCAAAAAGTTTGGCGTCAAAGGTGGCATCTGGACCCGACTCGGGGCGCTCAGCGGAGGAAACCAACAAAAGGTGATCGTCGGAAGCGCTTTGGAGCTCGGCAGACCGCTATTGATTCTAGGAGACGACCTGACACGAGGCATCGATGCAGTCGCGAGATTGGAAATACACCGGATCATGAAGATGACCCTCGGGGAAGATGTGGCTGTCATCGTATGGTCTACCGACCCAAGTGAAATCCGGGAGTTGTGCTCCCGAGTGTACATCTTCGCTCAAGGATGCATCGTGAGCGAGCTGGTCGGCGAAGGGATCACGACTGACAGACTCGAATATCTTGCGCGGACCAGGGTAGGCCATTCGGCGGCCGCATAGGATGCACGGCATGGTCGAACAACGGAATTTGGACAGAGTTCGTGAGTATCTCGGGCGGCACGGGCAAAAGCTAGCCGTGCCGTCGGTCCTGTTGCTATTCGTTGTCTATATGGGGATCTCCAGCCCCGTCTTTCTGCAGGGTAGCAACCTTATCAATATTGCCTCGACGATTTCTCCCATCACCATCGTGGCGATGGGCATGGCGCTTCTGCTTATATCCGGCAATTTTGATCTCTCGGTCGGCGGAGTGGGGGCGCTTGGCGTCGTCGCCGGCTCGCTCATCATCAATCATGCCGGTACCTTTGTCGGCATCCTGGCCCTCCTCTTCATGGGCGTTCTATGTGGCACAATCAACGGCTTTATCGTTACTATTGTAGGTGTAAACTCGCTGGTTGCCACGCTGGGGACAGGCTATATCTGGTCTGGGTTGGCGTACGTGCTCGCAGGGTCCAGCCCGGTTACGCTCAGCACAAACGATCTCCCGAATGCGATCACCTACGCGCCGGGGGGTATCCAGGTTTCGGTGCTTATCTCACTGGCGGTGATCGCCATCGCGTTCTGGTACTCGCGCACGATCGCAGGCCATAGTCTGTATGCTGTTGGCGCCAATCGGGAAGCGGCACGTCTGGCCGGCGTCCCCGTGACGCTTGTTTCCTTCGTTCCCTTCATTTTGACAGGGTTGTTCGCAGCGATCGCCAGCATTGTGACGATCGCATTCATTGGGGGTGGGGTTCCGGAGACTGGAACCGACTGGCCACTGCAGGCTATCGCAGCCGCTGTCGTTGGAGGCATCAGCATCACCGGTGGTGAGGGTTCCATCTTCGCTGCGGTGGTCGGAATGGCATTGATCGGAGTGGTGCAGAATGGTCTCGTGCTGCTCGGGATCAACAGCAATCTGCAGACAGTGGTGCTCGGAATTGTAATCATTCTTGCCGTTGCTGCCGATGTGCGGTTCAGGCGACGGTTCAGCGATGCAGCGCTCAGGAGAGTGCGAGAGACTAGACCCACCGAGGTGGTCGAAACCCGAGGGCAACCTGGTCGAATCACTCACGCCGGAGATGCCGATGCGGCGGTCCCTGCCACAGAGAAGACGGCGGAACACGCCAGAGATTGCAACTGACCGCGCGACAAAAGGAGACGTCGATATGAAGAATATTCCTGTCGAAATGTTTGGCGGCGCGTGGAAGCGGTCGGCCAGGAAACTCGCCCTTCTTATGATGCCTCTCGGAATGATTACCTTTGCAGGCTCTGGCAGCGCAATGGCTGCTGCTACGTCGACTCCGATCATCTACAATCTGCAGCCCGTCCTCTTTCCGTACGTGACCGCCACGAATCAGGGAGTGGACTCGGAGGCGAAGGCGCTTGGTCTGAAAGTCGTCTACGCGAACGCGAACGGCTCTGTAACGACAGCAATCGCGCAAATCCATGACGCCATCATCGCTCACGCGAGAGGAATCGTCATTAACCCTCTTTCTTCCACGGCGCTGGTACCGGCCGTCTCGGATGCTATTAAGGCGGGTGTCTGCGTTGTCTCTGTGACAGACAACTTTGGACCGAACACGGGGGTCGTTTATCCGCCGGGAGCCAAGGGTTACGTGGGCTGGAATGAATTCTACAGCGGAAGCCTCGCCGGCAAATGGCTTGCGAAGCAAATCGGCTACAAAGGCGACGTGGCGGTGGAACTCGGCGATACCGCCCATGGTGCCAGTGCATGGCGCTACAAGGGCGCGCTTTCTGTGTGGGAAAAGTACCCAGACATACATGTTGTTTCCATACAGCAGTACAACTTCAACCTGGATACGATCAGGGGCCAGGTGCTCGCCTTGGTCACGAAGTACGGTCCAAGACTAAAAGCCTTGCTCATCGATACCAACCCGGGCTCCGTCGTCGCTATCCGCGCGATCAACACGACAACCGATCGAAACCGCATCGCCATTGCCAGCGTGGGCGGAGAAAAACAGATGTTGCAGCTGATCGGCCAAGGTTATCCGGCTGCCGACGTTCCGGAAGTGCCAGTCCAGGAAGGGATCCAAGGAGTCAAGCTCGTCGACGACTGTATCCGCGGGGATAAGAAGCCGATCGCCTTCCTGGAGCAGAACCTGCCGGGCGTCAGCGTCCTCAAGCCGTACGAATATGTCATCGACGAGAGCAATCTCAAAATCTTCAACCCCGATTGGTAAGTCGCGCACCTTGCTCTAGGTGTGAAGTCCGACGGAGAAAATATCATGCGGGTAGTACTGGGGCAAACTCAAGATTGTGATGGCGAGTTTCTGAGCTTCGCGAAGCAACTCGGACTCCGCGGCGTGCAGGTGAATACTCCCCGCCTGCCTGGTAACGGCTCCTGGGACTACGACGGTATCGTCGACCTGGTGGAGACGTGTGCAAGCCAAGGGTTACAGCTGGAAGCGATTGAGGGCGTGCCCATCCGCTTCTATGACAAAGTTATGCGCGGCCTGCCCGGGAGGGACGAGCAAATTGAGAATCTGGCCAAGACGATAAGAAATATCGGCAGGGCAGGCGTCCGCTATCTCGGATACCACTTCATGCCTTTGAGTGTCTGGCGAACCGGCAGATTTCCGACCGGCCGTGGCGGAGCGTACATAACGAAGTTTGACTACGGGCAGATTGCTGAAGCGCTGCACGATGGTACGTTGCTGATTTCTCGGCGGGACCTGACCTCCGAGCACGATTCCTTTGTAACGGGCGACGGGGTGCAGGACGGGAGCCCATGTCGGGCTGAAGATCTCTGGGAGAATTACGAATATTTCGCATCCGCGTTGGCGCCGGTGGCTGAAGAGGCCGGTGTCGTTTGCGCGCTGCACCCCGATGATCCGCCCGTCGACGAACTGGGCGGCTTTCCTAGGATCTTCACCACTCCGCAGGCGCTTGACCGAGCTATGTCCGTCGTGGATAACCCGTGCTGGCAGGTGCTCCTATGTCTCGGGTCGGTGTCCGAAAAGGGAGGGGAGGACGCCGTGCTCGAGGCGATTCGGACGCTTGGCCGCAGAAAGAAAATTGCATATGTTCACTTCCGCGACGTGAAGGGTACCGTCCCCAGTTTCGAAGAATGCTTTCTTGGGGAGGGCAATTTCAACCCGGTGAGGGTCATGACGGAATTGCGGGACGTCGGCTTTGACGGATTCGTCATGGACGACCATGTGCCGGCGGTCATTAATGACACGTCATATCATCACCGAGCTCGCGCACACGCGGTCGGCTACCTGCAGGGACTGATCGCAAGCACGGAGGCCGGTGACCGGCAATGATACTTGGCAGTTTTTTTGAGGGAGGTGAGGGATGCGGCTGACTAACCGGAACGCTGTCAGCCCCGGTGGTCAGCGTCATCTGCTTCGCAACAGGGTTTATTACGAGATCAGGCGGCGTATCGTGAGCGGCGATCTGAGCCCCGGCGACCAAATGTCGATCGAGGGCCTTGCCAAGACGTATGATGTTAGCCGTACGCCAGTTCGTGAAGCACTATTGCAACTTGCTGAAGAGGAATTGGTGGTCATCGTCCCGCAGGTCAGTGCAAGCGTGGCCCTCGTGGACTTGAAGAAGGTCTATGAGGCGCAATTCGTGCGCGAGGTCCTAGAACGGGCGTGTCTGGCGGTTGGCGCAAAAGTCGCGCATGCAGATATCCTGGCATCTCTGGGCAAAGCCTTGCGTGCTCAGCGTGAAGCCATCCGCGAGCGGGAGCCTGCCGAGTTTTACAGCTGCGACGAGGTATTCCACAATTTGCTGTGCTCGATGAGCGGCCATTCAGGCATTAGCAGGATTACGAACTCAGCGCGCGCTCATCTGGACAGGCTCCGGCAGCTTTCGCTCAGGAACAACTTCGGTCTTATGGAGACGCTTTACGGCGAACACCGCGCGCTTGTCGGAGCGTTGGAGCGAGGGGATTTTGCAAAGGCGGATCAGACGCTGCGGGACCATCTGCGGAGAATTTTTCGCTACGCAGGTGATCTGTGGCGACGACATCCCGATTTTTTTGTCGGGCAAGGATTGGATCTCCCTCCGTACGGTGATGCGGTGGCCGCGCTGGACCAGTTGTATTCGCCCGGTGAGATTGTGGGCGACATGAAGAGAGCAGCTGCCAACTGAAGCAGGGTGAGCGTCACCTGGTACGCCTCTTGCCGGAGCGTCTGGGCGAGGGCGGAGACGATTGGATGCGGGCCGAAGCGATTTGCATGGGGCCATGGTATGGGCAAGCCGATCGAGATCACCCGAACCGCGTTTTCCGCGGCAGAGCTGCGCGAGCTGGTATAAATCCTGCACCGAACGTATGGCCCGCCCCGCCTGCAAGTGATTTCTGACCGATGAACCGATCAGTCTGCATAAACGTCTCCGGTCTCAGGGTAGAAGCCCTGGCCAAGATGGAGATCCGCGCGTCCACCCCCATTTGGGATGCTCATAGCAGCTTCGGCTTCATCTGAATCCCGTTGCCCAGGCTGGAGGTCTTCGGTGAGCAAAAACCTGCGGCACGTGATGCCCGGGCGGCGGCGCTGGTCTCAGAGGCTCAGACCCGCTTGAGGAACAGGCGTCCAGCCTTGCGGCAGTACTCGTCATAGGCTGCGCCGAACGCCTGGCGCATCATCGCCTCCTCGTTCGGCACACGCAGGAACCAAAACGTGACCCAGGCGGGAACGACCAGCGCCCCGGCGATCCAATTGTGGACCAGCAGCGGTTGCGCCGGCACCGAGATCCACAGCGCCGCATACATGGGATGGCGGATGCGGGCATAGACGGCAATCGTCACCAACCTATGGCCCTGGCGGACTTCGAGGCCTGCGCTCCAGTTGCAGCCAAGGTCGGCGTGAGAGCGCCAGAACAGCCAGAGGAACGGGAGCTGCACCAGCGCGCCGACCGCGCTCGCCCACCCCGGCAGCCGATAATCCTCGAAGACGAAGACGCCCGTGGCGAGGTGCAGGAGCGGCAGCACCATCATCGTGAGGAACTATCGCCGCCAGCAGCGCCTTCTCGCCGAAATCCCTGCGCGCGGCGACAATGACATTGGCGCGGTTGCGCAGCGCGTGCGGCAGTCGGATCAGGAACATGGCGGCGAAGGCTGCAAGCCACATCAGGCTTTCCCAGCCATTCGTTCGCCAGTGGCCGATCGCAAGGACAGCCAGAACAAGGGTTTCAAGAAGCCCGATCGTGAGCGCAAGACGCTTCAGAATGCCGAGCGCGGACCGATGTCGGGTCGGGTCCAAGATCGCCATGTCAGGCGGCACGAAGCGTCCGGCCTTTATCGGGCGCATTGCCGCAGCGCGCTGGCCCGGCGGCGACAGGAAGAACAAGCTGAAGATTATCGGCCAAAAGGGGAGCGGCAAGCAGCCGCGCGGCGTTGTCGAGTTCCTCGCGAGTGCTGAGATAGCCGAGCCCGACACTGGCCGTGATTAGCTCCGTACCGACCAAGGCGCGCCAGGTGAATCCCAAGGCAATTCTCAGACCCGTCACGATGCTGGGTATTGCCGTCGGCAGCACGATGGGTCGGATGATCGCGGCACACGTAAGATTGCAAACCCGCCCCACTTCCACCGGGTGCGGATCGACCCGAGTGAGCCCGACGATCGTGCCGAGGAAGACCGGGCAGAAGCAGGCCAGCGCCACCACGCCGATCTTCTGGGCCTGGCCGATGCCGAGCCGAAGGATGAGGAACGGAATCAGCGCCAGAGGAGGAAGCGGCCGCACGAATTCGAGTGGTGGTTCCAGCAGGCGCCGGACTCTTCTCGCGAGCGCGAGCAGGATCGCTAGCGGCATGGCAATGGCCGAGGCACGGAATCTGCCCAGGGCGCGTGCCAAGCTGACCGCGACGTCACGTGGTAAGGTCCCGTCGCGAGCTAGGGCAGACCCCGCCGCCAACACCCGCTCCGATGAGGGAAGCGGGAAGAGGGAAACGAGATCAGCACGCGACGTGGCA
>JASHVY010000348.1 GCA_030044345.1 Acetobacteraceae bacterium
CAGCCGCGTCAACAGGACGAATGCGCCCGCCAGCTCCGACAGCAGCGCCATATCAATCGCGATCGCGCACGCCGGCCTCGGCAAAGGTGGCCATGCCGGCATGGCA
The DNA here is from genome assembly GCA_030044345.1 of Acetobacteraceae bacterium. Lineage (GTDB taxonomy): Bacteria > Pseudomonadota > Alphaproteobacteria > Acetobacterales > Acetobacteraceae > JAKAWQ01. The sequence goes on from JASHVY010000348.1 coordinate 107, forward strand.
GGCGATGGCGGCACGCAGAATCGGGATTGCGACCGCGGCCCCCGAGGCTTCGCCGAGTCTCATGCCGAGATGAAGAAGCGGCTGCTGTCCCAGTGCGCTCGCCAATGCATGATGCCCGATCTCGGCCGAGCAATGCGCGATGCGGGCATGATCAAGCGCCGTCGGCGCAATCCGCGCTAGCGGCGCTGCTCCGGCGGTGCAAACAAAGCCATCCAGCAGCACCGGCGTGCGATGAAGACGGGCTGCCAGCACAGCACCCATGATGGCGGCCAGCTCCCGGCCGCCAAGCGCCCTGGCCACGTGCAGCGGGTCATGCAGCAGAGCCGCATGGTGTGCCAAGGCTGCGTCGATCACCGCCTGCTTGCGCGAGAGCCCTTCATCATCCAGCCCGGTGCCGCGGCCGGCCCAGCGCTGTCCGTCGCCGCCGAACAGCGCCGCTGCCACGGCCGCCGCCGCGGTCGTGTTGCCGATGCCCATCTCCCCAAGCGCGAGCAGATCGGTGCCCGGCACCGCGGCCGCGAAACCTGTGTCCACCGCGGCCAGGAACTCGGCCTCGTCCATCGCCGGCGCTTCGGAAAGATCACGCGTCGGCGCTTCGAGATCGAGCGGGATCACCCGCAGCTTCGCGCCCGCAACCTTTGCCAATTGATTGATGGCCGCGCCCCCGGCGGCGAAGTTCGCAACCATCTGTCCTGTCACTTCGGGTGGATAAGGTGAGACACCCCGAGCCACCACCCCGTGGTTGCCCGCGAAGACCAGCACCTCCACGCGCTCCAGCCCGGGCATTTCCCGTCCCTGCCAGCACGCGAGCCAGGCCGCCAGCTCCTCCAGCAGGCCCAGGCTGCCGGGCGGCTTCGTCAAGATGCGCTGGCGGGCACGCACGGCCTCCGCGGCGCGTTCGTCGCCCTCGGGCAAAGCGCGGCAGGCTTCGCGAATGGCTTCGATGGTTGCGAAACGGGGCTTCGTCATCAGGCATTGCTCTTGGCTGGAACGGAAGCGATGGCGTGGAAGAACGAACCGCTCACACGTCCTCGTCTTCCGCCTTCGGTGCCGAGGTCCTGCCCCAGCGCATCCGAGAGGCGCCACAGGGGTGCGTCGGTGCCGGGATCGCGGAGGGTCGTGTAGTGGAATTCATGGCCGCGAAGTACGGTCCCCGCAGGGCCGAGCGCGGCATCCCCGAGCAGCGTCGCTTCCCGATAGCCGAGATGCAGCTTGCGTTTCGCAAAACTGGTCGCGTGGCTGAGCAGCCCCAGCATCCTATGGGCCGTGCCGGCGGCATCCTCCAGCATCATCCCCAGAACCATGTGGCCGCCGCATTCGCCGTGCATGCTTCGGCTCGTGGCAAAGCGGAGCATGCCGGCACGGAAACGATCGGCCTCGGCAAGCCGCCCCGCATGCAGTTCTGGGTAGCCGCCAGGCAGCCAGCATGCATCGCAATCATCCGGCGGCGGCTCGTCGGCGAGCGGCGAGAAGGGAATGATTTCAACACCCGCCGCGCGCCAGCCCGCCAGCACATGGGGATAGAGAAAGCTGAAGGCGGCATCCTGCGCCAGCGCGATGCGCTGTCCTGGCGGGCGCAGCATGGCGCCAGAGGCACCGGACACCGAGAATAGAGCCGCCGCGGCCAGAATCCCGTCGAGATCGAGCGCACTCTCCGCCAGATCGGCCAGCCGCGTCAGAAATTCGGCAAGACCGTCCTGCTCGCGCGCCTGAACCAGGCCGAGATGCCGTTCGGGCAAGGCAACCGTTGCGTCCCGTCTCACGCTGCCCAGGAGCGGCAGCTTCAGCACTCTAAGCGCCTCGGCGACGCTGTCACGATGCCGGTCGCTGCCGACACGGTTGAGCACGACGCCGGCAATCCGCACCGCCGGATCGTGCAGCAGAAAGCCGCGCGCCACCGCCGCCGCGCTCTGCGCCTGGCCCGACACGTCCAGCACCAGCAGCACCGGCAGATGATAACGGGCGGCAAGATCGGAAGCCGCACCGGTTCGCCCTGGTTGCATGCCGACGCCGTCGAACAGGCCCATGGCCGCTTCGATCAGCACGATCTCCGCCGCCTCAGTCAGCTCAGCGGCCGCAGCATCGAGCTGCTCCGCCACCATGGCCCAGCTATCCAGGTTGAAAGAGGGAAAGCCGGTCGCGGCTTCATGAAAGGCCGGATCGATATAATCGGGCCCGGACTTGCCGGCACGCACGGCGATGCCGCGCCGCCGCAGCGCCGCCAGGATCGCGAGCGTCACGGTCGTCTTGCCGGCGCCGGAGCGCGGCGCGGCAATGATCAGCCCGGCGGCCATGGCGTCCCCCCGGCAAGCTGCGGCAACAGGGCCAGCAATTTCGCGCGCGTCCGCACGATCTCGCCGATCACCACGATCGCCGGAGCGGCAATGCCGCACCGCGCGATGTCGTCGGGGAGGCTGCCGAGCGTGGACACCACGACACGCTCTCCCGACATCGTCGCCGAGGCGATCGCCGCCGCCGCGGTGTCGGGCGGCAATCCTCCCGCCTGCAAGGCCTGGCTAATCGCGGGCAAGCGGGCGATCGCCATATAGAGCACGATGGGCTGGCCCAGGCGTGCGATCTGTGTCCAGTCGAGATCGCACTCTCTATTCTCGTCGGTGATGCCGTGGCCCGTCGCGAGCAAGATCGCCCGGTTGATGCCACGGACAGTGGCCGGCATGAGTGCCATGGTCAGGCTCGCCAGCCCGGAGGTGATTCCCGGGATCACGCGGAAGGGGATGCCTTCTTCCGCAAGCGCAAGAACCTCCTCCGCGCCGCGTCCGAACACATAAGGATCGCCGCCCTTCAGCCGCAGCACACGCGCGCCCTCGCGAGCGAAGCCCACAAGCTGCGCCGTGATGTTTCCCTGGTGGGTCGAGGGTCGGCCGCCACGCTTGCCGGCAAAGATTCGCCTGGCATTGGGCCGCGCCAACGCCAACACGCGCGCATCGACCAGGGAGTCATGCACGACAATCTCGGCCTGGTCGAGCCCTGCCAGGGCTTGCAGTGTCAGAAGCGCCGGATCGCCGGGGCCGGCGCCGGCCAGCCAGACCTCGCCCGGATGAAGCTCCGGCATGCCTCGCAAAGCGGTATCGAGCATGCAGGCCGGGCTCATATACGCCGTTCGCTGCGATGACAAACGGGCATCAGGCCGATATAGGCTGCGTGGTGCAGCAGAAACGGCCACTGCGCCGGGGCTGGACCACCGGCACATGCGCGACCGCAGCCGCCAAGGCGGCGACAGCGGCGCTCCTTGGTGATGCGTTCCCCGATCCGATCGAGCTCACACTTCCGAACGGCCAGCGTGTTTCCTTCGCTCTGGCCGAAACTGCGCGCGGCGCGGGCACCGCCACTGCGGGCGTGGTGAAGGATGCCGGCGACGATCCGGACGTGACTCACGGTGCCCTGGTCCGTGCCACCGTTGCCTCGGGGCCGCCCGGCTCGGGCGTGACCTTCCGCGCCGGACCGGGTGTCGGCACCATCACCCGTCCCGGCCTGCCGCTGCCGCCGGGCGAGCCGGCGATCAACCCCGTGCCCCGGCGGATGATCCGCGCTGCCGTCGCCGAAGTCGCCGCCGCGCACGGCCTTACCCTCGACATCCTCGTGGAGATCGCGATTCCCGGCGGCGAAAGACTGGCGTTTCAAACGCTCAACCCGCGCCTTGGGATCGTCGGCGGGCTCTCGATCCTGGGCACCACCGGTATCGTGGTCCCTTATTCCTGCGCTGCCTGGATCGACAGCATTCATCGCGGGATCGATGTCGCGCGCGCGAGTGGTGTGACGCATATTGCGGGCGCCACCGGCCGCACGTCCGAGGACGCCGTCCGGGCGCTGCACACACTGCCCGAGATCGCGCTGATCGAGATGGGTGATTTCGTCGGCGGCATGCTGAAATATCTGCATCGTCATCCTCTGCCGCGCGTCACCATCGCCGGCGGCATCGCCAAGATGACAAAGCTCGCGCAGGGCCGGCTCGATCTTCATTCCAAGCGTGGCGAGGCCGATCTCGCGGCGCTGGCGGAACTCGCGCGTGCTCATGGCGCGAGCGAAGCCGCGCAGGGCCGAATCGCCGCCTCCAACACCGTCGCCGAGGCCTTCGCTGCCGCCGAGAATCTGGCCCCCAATCTCGCCTTGGGCGATGCGGTGGCGCAGGATGCCTGGGACGTTGCCGCCGCCATTCTGCGGCCCGCACCGATCGCTCTCGAAATCGCAGTCTTCGATCGCGCGGGACAATTGGTTGGCCACACCGGCTTCGCTCCGGTCGGCTTTGACGATCATGACGACGCGCCCGCGGGGCGAAAGCGGCGATCATAGGCCGGATCGTAAAGCGCGCTTTCGCGAAAATCTTCGGCGGCAAGCGCGGGGCCGACCAGGATCAGCGTCGTGCGCTCGATCGGCTCGGCTGCAATAATGGCGATGATCGTGCCCAATCTGCCCCGCAGGATGCGCTGATCCGGCCAGCTTGCGCGCGTGATGATCGCCACGGGACAGTCCGCGCCATAAAGCGGCACGAGCTCCGCCACGATCCGCTTCAGCGCATGGCCGGCGAGATGAATCGCGAGCGTCGCGCCGGTGGCCCCGAACGCGGCCAGCGTCTCGCGCGGCGGCATGGCGGAGGCGCGTCCGGAAACACGCGTGAGCACCAGGCTCTGAGCTACCTCCGGCACGGTCAGCTCGCGCCCGAGCGCGGCGGCGGCGGCGGCGAAGGAAGGCACGCCGGGGGTCAGAGTATAAGGAATGCCGCAGCGCTCGAGCCTGCGGATCTGCTCGGCAACGGCGCTATAGACCGAGAGATCGCCGGAATGCAGCCGGGCTACATCCAGCCCGTGCGCATGTGCCGCGCGATACTCGGCCTCGATCCCATCGAGTGTCATTGGCGCCGTGTCGATGATGCGCGCACCCGGCGGGCAATATCTCAAGAGCTCCGGCGGGACGAGCGAGCCGGCATGGAGACAGACCGGGCAACGCGCAAGAATGTCTCGGCCACGCAATGTAATCAGATCCGCCGCACCCGGACCGGCGCCAATGAAATGGACAGTCATTGCAGGGCGGTTTCCGCCAATGCGCAGGTCGCACCGCCGCCGACAATACGCGGCAGGATCAGCCGCCCGCCGGCCCCCGCGGCTGCCAGCGCGCTGCCTTCCGCGACCGAGGCGATGCCGATCGTCCGCGCCGCATGGTCGGATCGCGTGATGCAATGTTGCTGCGCCGCCGCGAGCAATGCCGGCTCTACCAGGATGAGTGTCAGGCCGAGCTGCCGCGCTGCTTCCCGCAGACCCGCCTCATCTTCTTTAAAGGCCGGCACCGCCAGCGCCGTGGCCGAGCGGCCGGCCTCGCCGCACGCGCGGCTCAGCAAGGAGATGATCGCCTCGGCCGGACAATCGCGGCGGCATCCCATCCCGGCGATGATCCGCCCACTCATCGCTTCGCCGCAGTCCATTGGGTCACCGTCATCGCCGGGCGAAAGCCGTGGCGGCTGCCGATCCTGTCGAGCCGCTCGACGGCGAGGCGCGTCAGCGTGCCACCATGCGTCTTTTGCGCCCCGAACAATTGCATCTCGGTCTCGATCGTCACCGCGTTCACGACCATCCTTCCGCCGTTGCGCAAGGCCGCCCAGGCGGTCTCAATCAGGGCTGCATCCTGGGCGCCCCCGCCGATAAAGACAGCATCCGGCACTGGCAGCCCGTCCAGCGCAGGGGGTGCCGCGCCGGTTACGACGCGGAGGGAGGGTACGCCCAGCGCGAGCGCGTTGCGCCTCACCCTCTCAGCCCGCTCCGGACGCTGCTCGATGCCGATCGCCCGGTTGGCCGGATGTGCCAGCGACCATTCGATGGCCACCGAACCGGAGCCGCAGCCGATATCCCAAAGCAGCTCTCCGGCACGCGGCGCCAGCGCGGCGAGGCTGACGGCACGGATCTCTTGCTTGGTGATCTGGCCGTCATGCTCGAAGAACGAATCCGGCAGGCCTGCTGCGCGCAGGATGACGCGCGCATTCGATGAAGCGACGATTTCGATCCCCACCAGATTGAGAGGGGTGATATCGCTCGGCAAAGTTCCGTCGGCGATGACCGAACGAATTCGCTCGTTCGGACCGCCGAGTGCTTCCAGCACATGCAGAACGGAGGCGCCGAAACCATGTTGCGAGAGCAGCCGGGCCAGAGCGCAGGGCGTTTCGCCGTCCGCCGAGAGCACCAGGATGCGGCAACCCGGCTGCAAAAGCGGCAGGATCGCGGCGAGCGGGCGGCCGCAGGCGGAGAGCGTGGCGACATCCTGCACCGCCCAGCCGAGCCGCGCGCAGGCGAGCGAGAACGCGGAGGGCGCTGGGATGCAGAAACGCTCCGCTGCCGGCACCAGCGCCGCCAGGGTGCCGCCGATACCGTAGCAATAGGGGTCGCCGGACGCGAGGATCGCGACCTTGCGGCCGCGATGTGCCAGGATGGCGGGGAACGCATCGCTCAAGGGCTTCGGCCAGGAAAGCCGGGTGCCGGTGATCAACGGCGCGGCCAGCGCCAGATGCCGCGTGCCGCCCGCCACGAGCACCGCCTCGCGGATCACCGCGCGCGCCGCCGGCAACAAGCCCTCGACTCCATCCTCGCCGATTCCCAGGATGGCAAGCCATGGAGACTGTGTCGTCGCGATCATCGTCGAACGCATCGCCGAGCGGAGCCCGAAAGAGGATGAAATTGCTGATCCTCGGCGGCACGACCGAGGCGATGCTGCTGGGTCGCGCCTTGGCCGATGATCCGCGTTTTGCTGCGATGATCTCGCTCGCGGGGCGAACCCGGACCCCGGCACCGCAGCCCCTGCCCTGCCGTATCGGCGGCTTTGGCGGCGCCCAGGGTCTCGCGCAATTTCTCGCCGCAGAACGGATCGATGCGCTGATCGATGCGACCCATCCCTTCGCGGAACAGATCAGCCGCCATGCAGATTTCGCCGCGCGATCCGTGGGCGCTCCGTTGCTTTCGGTGCAGCGGCCGGAATGGCGCCCGATTGCAGGCGATCATTGGATTCCGGTTTCCAATATGAACGCGGCGGCGCTGGCGATCGGCGGAACACCACGGCGCGTGCTGCTGACGATCGGCCGGAAGGATCTCGCCCCTTTCGCGGCCGCGCCCCAGCACCGTTATGTCATCCGCTCGGTCGATCCGCCGCCGCCCGAACTGTTGCCGCCGAACGCCGAGATCATCGCCGCGCGCGGACCTTTCCTGGAAGAGGATGAGCGCCGTCTCCTGGCGGAGCGGGAAATCGAAATCCTGGTCACAAAAAATTCGGGCGGCAGCGCGACAATCGCGAAGCTGCACGCCGCACGCGCGCTGGGCGTGAGGGTGGTGATGGTCGCGCGCCCACCACCCGCTGCGGGCGATCGCGTCACCACCGTGAAGGAGGCGCTCGCCTGGCTCACGCTTCGTCATGAAGCGCTCTCACCACGTGGCGTATAGAGCCATGGGCGCATGCCTTGGCGATCGATCCGCCGTGTCGTGGCGGAACCGATCAAGACCAGCGTTCTCATGTCTGCGAGTTCCGGATCGGCCTCTCCCAAGGTCGTGATGTCGATCCGTTCTTCCGGGCAGGTGACGGCGGTCGCGAATGCCACCGGCGTCGTTGCCGGCAGGATCGGGCGCAGCAGGTCGAAGGCGGTACCGAGCTGCCACGGGCGTGCCCGCGAGCGGGGATTGTACAGGGCGATGACAAAACCGGCGGAAGCAGCCGCAGTCAGGCGCTCTGTCACCACGGCCCAAGGCTTGAGATTGTCGGAAAGCGAAAGAGCGCAGAAATCATGCCCAAGCGGCGCGCCGATCCGGGCGGAAGCGGCGAACATGGCCGAGATGCCCGGCACCACCTCGATATCGAGGGCACGCCAGGCGGGTTCGCCGGTTTCGATCGCTTCGAACACCGCGCTCGCCATGGCGAAAACACCGGCATCGCCGGAGGAAACCACTGCCACGCACCGTCCGCTCGCTGCCAGCGCGGCGGCATGATGGGCCCGCTCCCGCTCCGCACGATTGTCCGAGCTGTGGCGCCTTTGATTCGGCCGGCCAGGCACTCGTGCCAGATAGGGCGCATAGCCGACGAGGTCGGACGCGTTGGCCAGCGTAGCGGCGGCTTGCGGCGTCAAACACCGTGGATCGCCCGGACCGAGGCCGACAATGGCGAGCTGCCCCGTCATCGCCGGCGCTGCCGCCCCGGCACCAGGACCACCGCGAAATAAGGTGCTGTCATCTCCTCGAATTCCACAAAGGGCAGGACCCGTTCGCCCGTCATCGTTCCGTGCTCAACATAGATGGCGCGTGCCGCGCGCCCGGAACGCTGCAAGGCAGTGCGGATCTTCGCAAGGTTGCGCCCCACTTTCATGATCACGGCAGCATCGCTGGCCACGAGGCGTTCAACCAGATTCTCCTCGTCGAGTGTGCCGGGCAGCACCGCAAGCACGTCATCGCCATGGGCCATCGGCATGCCGGCGCAGGTCCAGCATCCGCTCATTCCGGTCACGCCAGGAATCACCACGGTTTTATATGCGGTTCCCAACCGATCGAGCAGGGCCTGAGAGGAGCCGTAGAAGAAGGGATCGCCCTCACAGAGCAGGCCGACATCGCTGCCGGCATCCAGCCGGGCGGCGATGCGGGCGGTGCACTCTGCGTAAAATTCGGAGATTCCAACGATATAGTTTTCGTCATTCACATCTCGTTCGGTGGTGAAAGGATATTCCAGCCGCAGCTCCTCGGCACCGAATGAAATATGCGCCTCGGCGATGGAGCGGGCATGGCTTTGCCGGCCGCGCTTGGCGAAATAGGCGATCACCTTGGCACTGCCGATCACCCGCGCCGCCTTCAGTGTCATCAGCTCCGGATCGCCTGGCCCGGTGCCGACGATATAGAGCGTGCCGGCTCGGCTTTGCGCCGTGCTCATTCCGCATCGCTCGCCAGGGCATTGACGGCCGCCACCGCCATCGCGCTGCCGCCAAGACGCCCGCGCAGAATCACGGACGGGACATGTCCATCCGCGGCCAAAGCCTCCTTGGCTTCGGCAGCGCCGACGAATCCGACCGGCATGCCGATCACCGCAGCCGGAATCGGAGCCCCTTCATCAAGCAATTCGAGCAGGCGGAACAAAGCCGTCGGTGCATTGCCGATGGCGACCAATGCCCCACCCAGCCGCTCGCCCCAGAGATCGAGTGCTGCGGCCGAGCGCGTGGTGCCGAGCTTCGCCGCGCGTTCGGGCACGCCGGGCGCGTTCAGGGTGCAGACGATCTCATTCGATGCCGGCAGCCGGCTTCGCGTGATGCCGTGGGCCACCATTTCCGAATCACAGAAGATCGGCCGTCCGTCCCAAAGCGCCGCCGTGGCCGCGGCAATAAATCCGATTTTGAAATGAAGCGCGCGCGCAATGTCCACCATGCCGCAGGCATGAATGATGCGCACTGCGACCCTCGCTTCCACCGGGTCGAATCCTCCGAGATCGGCTTCCGCACGGATGGTGGCGAAGGATTGCCGATAGATCGCGGCACCGTCACGCAGATAGTCGTGGCGGCGGATCATGCGCTGATCCCCAGCGCGTCGATCGCCTCCCGCATGGTCAGGCCGCGCAGCATCGGCATATCTCCGGGTCGGCCATTGCGGATGAGTCCATAGCGCCCATCCTCGCCGACCAGCGTGACAGGCGCTGCCCCCGGATGGGCACATCCCTTGGAACAGCCCGAGACATGCAAGATCGATGGCAGAATGAGATTCGAAAGCAAAGCCGCATCCGCGCGCGCATCGACCGAGGCGGCCGCGCAACCCGGGCGTCCGGGACAGGCGATGACGGCGCGCCGCGGATCGTCCGGTTCGACGATCACACCAAGACGAGCGGCCCTTTCCCGCAGCGCTGGAGCATCGTGTTCAACGATGCCGGGCAGGACCAGGGCCCGCCAAGGCGTCAGGCGCAGCGTGCCATCGCCGTATTCCTCGGCAAGGTCGGCGAGTACCGCGAGCAAGGATGCCGTCATCGCCCCGAACATCAGGCCAAGGCCGAACCCGCCCTGCATGCCCTCAGAATAGGCAGAATAGGCCAGCCAGCCGATCGTCCGAGGCGAAGGGAGCGGCGACACCGGTGCAAGATTGTAAAGTCCCGCGGTGGCAAAGAATGGGGCGCACCCGATGTCCGAAACCAGCGCTCGCATCCGGCGCGGTTGGGATGCGCAGCGGTTGGAAAGGTCCAGGAAAGCCTCTGCAAGCCGCACCACCGCCTCGATAACATCTCCCTCCGTCACCTCCGCGGCAAGCGGCGCACCGGCCGGCGCGATCAGCGACCGACCATGAGCGCATATCACCCTCAGATCGGCGCCGGTCTCGCCTAGCGGCAGAATTCCGCCACCATCCACCGCGACGGCAAATTTCGCGGGCAGACGCGCAAACCGTTCATCCCCGGCCAAAACCGTTTCGATTGCAGTCGCGATCGTGGAGGCATGACGGGCGGCGGCCGGGTCTTCGTCGGCCAGTGGCGGATGGATCACCGCCCTCCGTCGTTCGATCGCCGGATTTCGATCAGCGATGCCCGCCGCAACGATCTCTTCGGCAAACGGGGCAACACCCTCAGCGGAAAGGCCGCGTACCTGCAGATTGGCACGGCTGGTCAGTTCGATCGCGCCATTGCCGAACTGTCCGGCCGCCTGGGCAAGACGCCGCGCGGCGGTCGCGCTGAGCTTCGCGCTCGGCGGCTTGATCCGGACCAGCAATCCATCTGCCGCCTTCATCGGCTCGTACAGATTTGGGCACCAGCCTTTGGGCATGGCCCTCCTCACTTTTCATCGCCTCGCAGCCTGTTCGCGTCCACGTTCCGGCGCGGATGCCAGAGGCCGCGGCGGATCGCTTCCTCGAATCGCGCCGCCATCGCCGCCCGCGCGGCCGGATTGGCCGAACGGAGAAAC
>JASHVY010000349.1 GCA_030044345.1 Acetobacteraceae bacterium
ACTGTCGATGATATGTACCGTTCCCATCATGTCGGTCTCGAATTCGGCGCGCCAGGAAGCATCATCATTGCCGATCGCGAGCGCGCTGACATTCGAAACGACGATATCGAGCCCGCCGAGGTCGGCCGCCGCCTCGCGCACCCAGGTTTTCACAGCTTGCGTGTCGCTGACATCGAGCGCCCGGCCCGTCGCGGCGACGCCCATCCCTTGCAGCCGGGCGGCCGTGGTCGCCACCTCCTTGGCATTGCGGGCACAGATGGCGACCGCGGCCCCTTCCTGCGCCAGATGCTCGGCGATCGAAAGCCCGATCCCCTTGGTCCCACCCGTGACGAGGGCCTTGCGGCCCTTGAGCCCCAGATCCATCGCCCTGTCCTCCCTCGCTGCCGGATATGTGTCCGGGATATCGTTTCCCATAACGACACATTCCCCCGGCCAAGCCTAGAGCGGGATGCGTTCGCTTGGGCTCACGCATCCCGCTCTCGCCGTTTATTTTCCCGCGCGAGTCACGCCTTCGGTCATTCCACCTTCGGCGATCACGCCATAGAGAGCGCGATCAGGGTTTCCGCAGATAGGTCTTCAGGATGCCGGCGCCCACGGTATATTTGGGATCGACGAAGTTGCCGAGCCGGACGCGCCCGCACTGGCTGAGCATCATATACGCATCCCACTGGTCGAAATCATATTCGGCGACCATCCAGCGCACCAGCTCCCGATAGGCGATCCGGGCCGCATCCTCGAGCGGCCGGGCGCTGCCGATCGCCATGATGAAATCCTCGCGTTCGAGACGAGGCCATTCGATCGCCCATCCCTTGATGAGATCGACACGGATCGTCGTCACCGTCGGATACTCCACCGCCACGCCGCACACTTCGCCATCGCCCTGGCAGGCATGCGCGTCACCGATGAAGAGCCGTGCCCCGGCCGTGCGCACGGGAAGATAGGTGATGCTGCCCGGCCCCATATCCGGAAGATCCATGTTCCCGCCATGATTGTCCGGGGTCAGCGAATTGATCGAATCGATCTCCGGCGAAAGGCTCAGCGTGCCGATATGCGGCTTGTAGGGCAGCGTGACGCGATCGGTCCATTTCACCCATTGCTCGTCGAGATCGACCTTCCGCACGACCTCCGGCAGCGGATCATTGAGTGTCGCCGTATAATATGTGCCGGTCAGCGCGCCGAACTCGGGGATCATGCAGCATGTGCCGCGGGGATTGGGGCCGCGCGGAACCATCTGCTCGATGAGCACCGCGACAGTGTCCCCCCTTTCCGCCCCCTCGATCATGATCGGCCCGTTCTGCGGGTTGACGAAGGGCAGGCGCAGCTTCTGCGTCGGCTTGTCCTGCTCGGTCTTGATCACGCCTTCGAAAGCGTCACGCGTCTCGACAACAATGCGGTCGCCCGGCCGGACGGTCAGAACGGGATCGGAATAGGGACCGATCGTGTAATGGAACCGGCCCTGCTTCGCCTCGGTAAGCTCGTGCGTCTCCGGCTTGCGGCTCCAGCCCGCGCCTTTCCGGGCGGCGATCGAGGTCTCGAGCCAGCTCATGTCGGTAGCGTCCATTCGCGTTCCCTCCTCAAGTCCACCAAAAGCTAGATTGCAAGGTGCTCCGCAAGGAGCTCCCCGTCACGGATCTCCTCGCCGCCAAGAGTGGCGACGATTCGCCCTTTCTCCAACACATGCGCGCAATCGACCACCCGGCGAACGAGATCGACATTCTGCTCGACGATCAGCACCGCCATTCCGCGCGTTCGGACGAGGTCGGTCAGGAAATCGCCGATCTCATCGACGATGCTCGGCTGCACGCCGTCGCTAGGCTCGTCGAGCAGAAGAAGGTCGGGCCCACCGATCAGGGCGCGCGCGATCGCCAGCATCTCCTGCTGGCCGCCGCTCAGCGTGCCGGCGAGTTGCTTTGCCCGCTGGTGAAGAAACGGAAAATAACCGTAGACGAGATCGAATTGCGGCGCGTGGCGGCCGCCCCCGACAAATCGTCCGGTCCGCAGATTGTCGAGCACCGTCATATTGGGGAACATGCCGCGCCCCTGCGGCACATAGCCCACGCCGCTCCGCGCCCGGTCTTCCGTGCTGAAGCGCGTGACATCCTCTCCGCGCAGCCGGATCGTTCCCTGCCGCGCCGGCAGAAGGCCGATGATCGTCCGCATCAGGGTCGTCTTGCCGACACCGTTCCGGCCGACGACCCCGATGACGCCCGGCCCCTCCAATGTCAGGCTGATGCCCTGAAGCACGTCGCCCGTCGCATAGCCGCTGCGAAGATCGTTTACCTCGAGGATCAAGCTGCCGCCTCCCGCGTGCGGCCGAGATAGATCTGCCGCACATCCTCACGCTGCGTGATCACCTCGACCGGCCCCTCCGCGAACACCGAGCCCTGGTGCAGAACCGTGACGGTCTCCGCCACTTTGCGGACGAACGCGACATCATGCTCGACGACGATCAGCGCCAGCCCTTCGCGGCTCAGGGTCTTCAGCACATCCGCCGTGTACATCGTCTCTCCCGGCGACATGCCCGCCGTCGGCTCGTCGAGCAGCAGCACATCCGGCCCGCGCCGCAGCGCCATGCAGATCTCAAGCCATTGCAACTGGTGATGCGGCAGCTCCCGTGCCGGAAGATGGGAGGAGGCAGCCAAATCGAACGCTCCAAATGCCGCGCGGAAATGGGCGTCGTCCGCCGCGCCGCTCGCGCTCGCGCTCGCGCGCCGCGCGGTCTCGAGATTCTCGGCCACCGTCAGGGCATGGAAGGCGCGATTGGTCTGGAAGGTCAGGCCGAGCCCCATGCGCACCCGCCGGAAGGCCGGCAGATGCGTCACGTCTCTTCCTTTCAGAATGACACGCCCCGAATCGGGCGGCAGAATTCCGCAGAGCAGCGCGAAGAAGGTCGATTTTCCGGCGCCGTTCGGACCGATGACGCAGCGCATCTCGCCCCGTTCCAGATTGAAATCGATCTGGTCCGAGGCCACCACGCCGCCGAAGCGCTTGCAAAGCCGTTCCGCCTTCAGAACCGGCCCGCCCCCGCCAGTCACCATGGCATCATTCACCATGGCGTCATTCACCATGGCATCACTTGCCGGAACTCGCCGGTCCGGACGGCACGGCACGACGCCGTGCGCGAAGCCAATGCAGCCAGTGCAGCCGGCCGAGGCCCGCGATGATGCCCTCCGGCGCGAACATCATGACCGCAACGAGCAGAGCGCCCACGATCACCAGCGCCGACTGGTTGCCGCCCGAAGACAGGATGTACGTGAGCTGATTGAGCAGGAAGGTGGCGATCGCCACGGCGAGAAGACTGTCGCGCCCGCCGACGGCAACCCAGATCACGGGCAAGGCGGCCTGCTGCAGCCCCATCGCGGACGGCGTGATGTAATTGCCCCATTGCACATAGAGAAGGCCGCTGACGCCAGCGAGAACGGAGGCAATGACAAACACCCGAAGCTGCTCCAGCCGCACGTCATACCCGAGCAGTTCGGTGCGCAGAACATCCTCACGGATTGCCATGAGCACCTGCCCGCGATGGGCATTCACCCAGATGCGAAGCGCGACATAGCAAATCGCGACGATCGCCACCACGAGATAGAAGAATGCGTAGTCCTGGAAGGTGAGTCCACCGATCTGCAAGGCAGGGATGCCGGTCATCCCGTTATATCCGCCGAGCTGGATATCCCCCACGCGCCATTGATAGCCGGCGGTCAGGCCGAGAAAGGTGGCGAGCAGAAGCGCCAGCACGAGCGTGAGGATCGGCACGATCCAGGCCGCAACCCGGCCATAAAAGAGGAAATAGCCGAAGGCAGCTGCGCTCAGGCCCGCCGCGAGCAAAGCCGCAAGCACGCCTGCTTCCGTGCCCCAGGCAAAATCCTGCAGATTTCCCGCGACGATACCGTAAGTATATCCCGCGATGCCGTAGAATGCGACCTGGCCGAAGCTCAAAACCCCGCCATAGCCCCAGAGAAGGCTAAGCCCGAGCGCCATCGGAATATTGAGAAGATAATAGGCGACGTTAGTTGCGGAAAAGCTGGAGGCAATTGTCGGATAAGCCAGGAACGCGGCGGCCAGCAGCACCATGCCCGACCAGAAGCCACGCCCCCGGCCGAGATCGTGCGGACCATTCAGAAGCTGGAGCATCCGCATCATCGCGCAACCATCATCGTGCAACGGCCGGGCGCAGGCGCGCGCCCAAGGATGAAATGCCCGCGGGCAGCACGCGGATGATCAGCAGCGCCATGACCAGAAGCGCCATCGTTCCATAGAAGGTGCCGAGCGTGAGAGAGACGGGTGTTTCGATCAGCGAGAGGAACGTGCTGCTTCCGACCGCCCCGGCAATGACATTCGCCCCACCGCCGACGACCACGGTGATGAACGCGGGGGCGACGAATTGCTGGCCCATGAACGGAGCGATCGAGGTCGCCGGCGCCAGCAGGGCCCCGCTCAGGCCCGCCAACCCCGCCCCGAGCCCGAAGGTGAGCATATAGACCCGGCCGGTCCGGATCCCGAGGCTCCTGGCGATGGAGGGATTCTGCATCGTCGCCCGCGCCTGCAAGCCGAACGGGGTCGCCCGATAGACCAGGGTGAGCGCGACCACGAGGACGATGCTGATGCCGATCAGAATCAGCCAATAGACGGAGAAGGAGAAGACGCCTTCCGACACCGCCCCGCCTGGAATGGGAATCGGCGGCATGTACGGGCCGAACAGAAGCAGCGCGCCTTGCGCCAGGATCAGGCTGATTCCCCAGGTGGTCACGAGCGCGCCCAGCTCGCGGCCATAGAAGCGCCTGATGACAAGGCGTTCGAGCACGATGCCGAAGGCGCCGGTGGCGAAGAAGGCCAGAATCACCGCAAGCGGGAAGGGGATCCCCCGATGCACGGCGAAGCTTGCCACATAGGCCCCAAGCATCATGAACTCGCCATGAGCGAGGTTGATGATGTTCATCATGCCGAGAATCACGATCAGCCCAAGCGCGCTCAGCAGCAGGAAGGCGGCATTGGTGCCGAATTGATAGAGAATGCTGGCAAGCTCCGGCAGCACCTTTGAACCCCCTTCCCGCCGCGAGAGCGGGATGCGTTCGCTTCCGCTCACCCATCCCGCTCTCGCTTTGTTTTCCCGATCAATTTCATGTCTTTGGCGGATCGAGGCACCCCGCGAACCTGTTCGCGGGGACCCCGGCGCGAAGCGATCCACCAGAAGCCATATTGATCTGGCTCAGCCGAACATCTTGAAGAACGGATCCTCCTGAGGCGTGTATTGCTTGTGTTCCGGATGGCGCACAAGATTGACACCAAGCCGCTGCAGCCACCAGGCCTCGATCATCGGCCACTCGCGCACGAAGCTGATCTGCTGCTTCTCGTCGGTTGCCGCAAGGCGAATATAGTGGGAGGCATGATGTGTCGCGGGTTCCAGGAAGACGGTCCCCTCCGGCGCCTCGATCGCCCATCCCGCCTCGAGCGTCCGCCGCACTTTTTCCTGATCGGTCGTGCCGATCAGCCGGACGGCCTTGGCGTAGAGATGGATGGTGAAATAGGTGTTCTGCGCCATCTGCCCGAGATAGGGGTCATTGGGAAACATCTTGTAGAAGCGGGCGACGAAATCCTGGTTCCGCTTGGTCGGGATCTCCTGCATATAGTTGACGGCATTGTGCATGTTGGCAAGCGAAGGCGGCGTGAAGCGCTTGTGCTCGTAGCCCTGCGCCATATTGACGGTGGACGCCATCGGCAGGTGCAAGCCGGCGGCAGCGGCCTGCGGATAGTAGTTGGATTGATTCTGGCCCACCAGCAGCGTCATCACCCAGTCCGGCTTCGCGGCCTGCACCTTGGCAATCACCGAGCTGAACTCGGAGACTTCGAGCGGGGGAAATTCCTCGCCGATGACCTTCGCCTTGAGCACCGGCGCGAAGGAGCGCACCCAGGCCGCGGTGAGCTGGCCGAAATTGTAGTTGGCCGCGATCGTGAAGATCTTCGGGCCGAACTTCTCGACCATATATTGCATAACCGGAATAACTTGCTGCTCGCAGACAGCCCCGGTACAGAACGTGTAACCGTCGGCCACACCGCCTTCGTACTGGTTGGTATAGAAATAGAGCTGCTTGCGCTGATCGACGATCGGGCGGATCGCCTCCCGCTCGGCGCTCGCGAAGCCGGCCACCAGCACATC
Source organism: Acetobacteraceae bacterium (assembly GCA_030044345.1). Taxonomy (GTDB): domain Bacteria; phylum Pseudomonadota; class Alphaproteobacteria; order Acetobacterales; family Acetobacteraceae; genus JAKAWQ01. The sequence goes on from JASHVY010000349.1 coordinate 6,155, forward strand.
CACCTTGTCCTGCTGGATCATCCGCCTCGCAAGCTGCTGCCAGAGCGTGTTGTTCGACTGTCCGTCCGACGAAACCAGATCGACCGGCCGCCCGAGAAGTCCCTTCTCACCGGAGGGGATCAAAATCTCCTCCGTATCGGCGGTGACGATCGCATGCTCGCTCGGCGTTCCGCCGTCATTGATGATGTTGAGCTTCGCTCCCGGGCCGCTCGTGAGCGTGGGCGGCGTCGGGCTATAAAGGCCCATCGTGCCGAGGCAACCGGACCCGACGGGGCCGCCGGCCAGGGTGTAGCCGTCATTGATCTCCTGCACCGCGAGCCGCGCGGCATGCAGCTTCTGGATGCCGTAGATCGAAAGATTGCCTGATTCATCCTCGATGAAGCCTACCTTGACCGGAGTCTCGGAGGCGGCGCGGACGATGTTGGGGCGGGCGAGCACCACACCCGCCGCGGCGATGCCGGCAGCGCCCTGAATCAGGCCCCGGCGCGTCGGTCCACCGGAACACGGGGCAGATGGCTGAGCAGGCTCGATTTCGCCCGGGCTGGCCGGGAAATTCTCTGAATCCGTCATCATTTTCCTCATTGCTGTTTGCGGCGGAAGGAACGGTTGGGCTCTGTGCGCCCACTGCCCGAACCGGCCGTCGCCGGCTCAAGCAGGCCGGCAAGCGCGCCGCCCGCGGCAATACGGACGGCAAGCGCTTCGACGGTGATGCGCTCGCGCATCGCCGCTTGTCGCAGCAATGAGAGAGCGCGATTCTCATCGACCCCGAGCGCGCTCATCACCACGGTCGTCGCCCGCACGACGATCGGCCGCGCTCGCACCCGTTCGGAAAGCTCGCTGATCTCGCCGCGCATCTGCCTACGCTCGGCGAACAGACGGGAAGCTATGGCGAGTGCATTGAACGCGCCGGTCGAACCGATCGGCTTGAGCAGGCAGGAGGTCGCACCCTGCTCCAGGGCCCACTCGATCCGGCCGGGGGCTTCGGAAGCCAGCATGGCCACCAGAGGAACCGGCGCCTCGTTTTGCCCCCAGGGAAACAACCCCTCATAGCCGAGATCCGCATCGAAGAAGATCACGTCGGCCTCGGGCAAAGGGTCGTTGGAAAGCGGCGCGATGCAGGAAACCTCCACCCCGATGCGCTTGAGCTGCGCCTCCAGCGCATGCCGGTTGCGGTCCGGCCGATGCAGGATCACCGCCCGCATGACACGCAGGCTGGCAAGTCCTCCGGTCATTGGCCGACCAGGCGAAGCCGCGGCCCACGTGGCCGGACCTGCTCACAAAGAGGCGCGGTATCAAGCCGGGCGAGATACGGGTCCGGCCGCACCGGCGTCTCGGCCTTCCACAGCACCTCGAATCCGTTTCCTTCCACCGACCGCCCGACCCGCGGCGTCAGCCACGCATGGTTGTTCTCCGCATCGATCCAGACCGGACCCTGCGGCGCCTCGATCCGGCAGCCATTGAGGGCGCGCTTCACGTCGGCAACCGCGCTCGTCTCAGCCGCGCGCAGTCCCCGCGCCAGGAGCCAGGTCACGATCCAGGCGGCCTCGGCATCGGCGGAGGTGACGCGCGCAAGGCCGAATTGATCCTGGAAGGAAGCCACGAAGGCTTCGTTCTCGGATCGCGCGATCGACTGGAAATAGACACTCGAAGCGATATGACCGCAGGCGGCCTCCCCACCGATGGCCTGCAGCTCCGGCTCCGAGAGGCTGCAGCTCGTCACCGGCCGCCGGTCGGGCGCGAAAGCGGGATCGCGGCGGCCCAGCGCATGATAGGCGCGATAGAACGCGTAGCTCGATTCGCCGATCAGCGTATTGAAGATGAAATCGGGCTTGAGCTCCGCGATCTCCTGCACGATCTCCTCGACATCGGTGCAGCCCACCGGCAAATATCGCTCGCGCAGAATCCGGCCGCCGCAATCCCCGGCAATCTGGCGGATGATGCGGTTGTTCTCCCAGGGCCAGATATAATTCGAGCCGACACAGTAGATATTGGTGCCAAAGCGCGGCAGCACCCATTGCGCGAGCGGCACCAGGTGCTGGTTGGGCGCGGCCCCGCCATAGATCACGCTCTCGGAGCTTTCGAAGCCTTCGTAATGGGAAGGATACCAGAGCAGGGCATCGTATTTCTCGATGACCGGAATGATCTCCTTGCGGCTCGAGGAGGTGTAGCAGCCGATGACATGGCGGATCGTCCGGTCGCGAATCAGCGCCTCGCAACCGTTGCGATATCCGTCCAAAGACCCCGCGGGAT
>JASHVY010000350.1 GCA_030044345.1 Acetobacteraceae bacterium
TTTCCCGGCCTCATCCTTTCCATCGCGACCTCCGTTCCCTTCTCACTGGTCGAGTCCGATCACCGGAAGGCCGCTTTCTTGATCGAGGCCGCGCGAGTCACCGCCGCCCCCGTGCGCGTCCACGCCACACGCATCCAGGAGACACGACTCCCACCCGTCCGCCTCGTCACGGCCAGGGCGCTGGCCTCGCTTCCGGATCTCCTCCCCCTTGCCATGCCCTTCCTCGCTCCGGACGGCGTCTGCCTCTTCCCCAAAGGAGGACGCGTGGGAAACGAATTGACGGAGGCCGCGAAGCAATGGCACATGCGGATCGAGCGGTTTCAAAGCCGTAGCGATCCCAGCGCAAACCTCCTTAGGATTAGCGAGATTCGGCGTGCCCGAACGAATCCCTGACGACCTCGCTTCTCCCCGACCCTTTCGTGTGATCGCCATCGCCAACCAAAAAGGCGGCGTCGGCAAAACCACAACAGCCATCAACCTCGCGACCGCCCTTGCCGCCAACGGCGAAAAAATCCTGCTGATCGATCTCGATCCCCAGGGCAATGCCTCGACCGGCCTCGGTCTCGACCGCGGAAGCCGTGACCGTGGCAGCTATCGTCTCGTGCTCGGCGAAGAGGCCCCCGCATCTCTCGCCCGCCCGACCGGCATCCCCAATCTCACGTTGATCCCCGCCGAGCCAGACCTTGCCGGTGCCGAGGTCGAACTCGTCCCTGTGCCGCGCCGTGAATTCCGCCTCCGCGACGCCCTCGCCCGCCTCCCCGTCGCCGACGCGCCACGCTGCGTCCTGATCGATTGTCCGCCCGGCCTTGGCCTTCTCACCATCAACGCCCTTACCGCAGCGGATGCTGTGCTCGTGCCCCTCCAGTGTGAATTTCTCGCCTTGGAGGGCATCAGCCAAATGATGCGCACGATCGAGATGGTCCGTCGCGGCTTGAACCCGACCCTGCGTCTTCAGGGCATCGTCCTGACCATGTTCGACCGCCGCAACAATCTCTCCGAGCTGGTTGCCGCCGATGCCCGCGGCTTCTTCGGCTCCCAGGTCTATGAGACCGTGATCCCCCGCAATATCCGCATTTCCGAGGCGCCGAGCCACGGCAAGCCCGTGCTGCTCTATGATTTCCGCTCCCCCGGTGCGCAGGCCTATGTCAAGCTCGCGGGCGAGCTTCTCCGGCGCGAGCGCGAACCCAAAAGAGAGCCCGCATGACCACCAAACCGATCCCTCGTCTCGGCCGCGGCCTTGCCGCCTTGATGGGAGAGGTTGCAACCGAGCGCGTCGAGCCTGCTGTCGCTGGCTCAAGTGGCGTTCAGGCTTTGCCGCTTGATGCCCTCGAGCCCGGCCCCTTCCAGCCACGCACCGCCATGAATCAGGCCGCCCAGGCCGAGCTCACCGAATCGGTGCGTGCGCGAGGGATCCTTCAGCCGATTCTCGTCCGCCCACATCCGGCCAACCCCGCTCGTTATCAGATCATCGCCGGCGAGCGCCGCTGGCGGGCCGCCCAAGCCGCCGGCCTCGCCGAAGTGCCGAGCCTCGTTCGTCCGCTCGGTGATGCCGATGCCCTGGCCGCAGCATTGGTCGAAAATCTACAGCGCCAGGACCTCAACCCAATAGAGGAAGCGGAAGGCTATCAGCGTCTGCTCGAAGAGTTCGGCCTCCAGCAGGAGGCGCTTGCCGAGGCGGTCGGCAAGTCAAGAAGCCACATCACCAATACGCTCCGCCTGCTCAACCTGCCCAAATCCGTCCAGGCCGATGTCCGGAATGGCAATCTCTCCGCCGGGCATGCCCGCCTGCTCGTCAATCATCCTGATCCCGAGAGCGTGGCAATCGCAGTCATTGCCCGCGGTCTCAATGTCCGGCAGACCGAAGCGCTGATGCAGCGTCGCCCAATGGCGGTACCCCAACTTGCGGAAAAAGATCCGGAAACCGCGGCCACCGAGCGGCTCCTCACCGAGCGGCTCGGCCTCAAAGTCAGCCTCCGCTTTGACGGCAAAGCCGGTGTGCTTGCGATCCACTATCGCTCGCTCGACCAGCTCGACTCTGTGGTTCAGCTCCTGACCCGGAATTAACCGCTTCGCGCGGCCCGCCGCGCAAGGGCAAGGACCAGATGCCGACAGAGTGCCGTTGCCGGTGCGCCAGTCCGCTTGGCCTCCCGCTCGCCCCGAAAGAAGGATGCGAGCGCCGCCGCAAGTGAATCCGGCGACCAGAGCTTCAACGCCCGATGGAAGGCTGCCTCCCTGCGGAAAAAAACCCGTGGCCCGGCTGGAATGCCGAGCGCGGTGCGCTGAAGCCGCACCAAGTGCGCAATTCCGGCGCGAATCACGCTGACCGGCGCCGCCCCCTCGGCAAACGCCCGTTCGAGCGCCCGGTCCGCTGTTGCGATATCCCCCGCTGTCGCCGCGAAAAATGCATCGTCGAGCGAGAGACCCGCAACATCGCCAACCGCCGCCTCCGCCGTCGCAAGATCGACCCGACCCCCTGGCCCGACATAGAGCGCGAGCTTCTCGATCTCCCGCCGATTCAGCGCATGGTCCGCTCCGAGCTGGGAGACGAGCCAAGCCAGCGCTTCCCCTTCGACTGCAATACCATCCGCGGCAAGCCAAGCGCGCACGGTCTCGCCGAGCCTCTCGCCCTCCTCAGCATAACAGCCGATCGTCACCCCATCCCGATGCGTCTCGACCAGCTTGACGAGACGCGAACGGCTTGGCGCAAGACCCGGGGCCTCAAGAACCACAAGCGCATCGCTTCGCCCTGCAAGAACCGCAGCAACCGGCTCGCGTGCCTCTTCGCCGACGTCGGATAGCCGCACCACACGCCGTCCGCCCACCAGGCTTCCGCTCGCCGCCTCGATTGGCAAGTCCGCCGCTCGTGCAGGCGTGGCGAGCCGAAAAGGATCGTCTGCTACCCCGATGACTGCCTGCACCAGCGCCGCCGCGCGTTCACGGATCAGCCCGGTATCCTCGCCATAGAGAAGAACCACTCGCGCCGGCCCGGGATCGCGCAGAAAGGATGCGATCCGTCGCGCCTCGAGTTTCATTTTTGTGCGACCTTGTCCTTGGCTCGGAAATAAGCTGCAAGTCGAACGACGATCTGATCAGCGAGATTATCGGCCATCCGCTGATAAAGCGCATCCGTTTCAAGGGCTTGATAGAAATATTGGTTGACGATGACACTATAGCCGTCCTGTACGCTTGCCAGCCCCGACGCAAGCGGCGGAGTGCCTGGCACCGCGCTCAGAAGCTGCCAATTTGCTTGACCCTGATAACGCATAAACGTGACATCGGTCGAAGGATCGATGCCGATCCCCGCAGCCGAAATCCCGTAGAAGATCTTGAGCGTATAATTCTTGGCAGACGGAGCGCCGCTGCCTTCCAGGCGCACTTGAAGAGCCTGTCGCAGTTCCTGCCCGGACCGATCGGGAATGACCGCGACATAGACCTGGCCAAGCTGCGACGTTGGCGTCCCACCCCCGGCGGGGGCGTAAACCGGGGCAAAGCCACAACCGGCCAGGAAAATCAGCGGCAAAACGTTCAACAAGAGGCGCCGGAGCGTCATTTGTCCGCGACGACGAAATTGACGATCCGGTTGGGCACATAAATGCGCCGAAGGACACGCTGGCCGGCCAGCGTGCGGGCGACATTCGGCTCCGCCTCCGCCGCGGCGACAACTTCGGATTCGGGCGAATCGAGTGCCATAACCACTGTGCCGCGCAATCTGCCCCCGACCTGCACAGCGATCGTCATCACTTCGGCGACAGCAAGAGCCGGATCCGGCTCAGGCCAAGGCAGCTCCGCCACCAACACGGTCGCGCCAGGATGAAGCCGTGCATAAAGCTCCTCGGCGAGGTGCGGGATCATTGGAGCGGCAAGCCGGAGCAGAATCTCGATCGCTTCGAGCCGCGCCTCACCCAGGCCCTCACCTTCCGCCCGCTCTGCATCACTGATCGCCCCGGCCAACTCATGAAGCCGCGCCACCGCGCTGTTGAACGCGAAATCTTCGAACGACTCCGTGACTGTAAGGATCGTTTGATGCGTCCGGCGGCGCAGCGCTCGTGCCGGCTCAGAGAAGAAAGCAGACATACCGGGATTTGTGAGTGTGCTCGCGGACTCCGGCAGGGCGGCAATCGTATCAGCAAGCCGTTGCAGCCGCTGAAGAAAGCGGTGCGCGCCGGCGACCCCCGCCTCTGTCCATTCCATATCGCGCTCAGGCGGATTGTCGGAGAGAATGAACCAGCGGGCCGTATCGGCTCCGTAACGGTCTA
>JASHVY010000351.1 GCA_030044345.1 Acetobacteraceae bacterium
AAACCATTCGCTCTTTCATGGCCGGGCTTTTGAACCATGCCACCGATATGACCTGGTTTCTTGCGCCCTACGTCAATTCCTACAAGCGTTTTCAGGCGGGCACCTTTGCACCAACCAAGATCGTATGGAGCCATGACAATCGCACGGCCGGTTTTCGGCTTTGCGGGGCGAACACAAGGTCGGTCAGGGTCGAGTGCCGCATTGGAGGGGCCGACCTCAACCCCTATCTCGCCTTTGCCGCCCTCCTTGCTGCGGGGATCAAGGGGATCGAAGAGAAACTTGCTCTCGAACCGCCATTTGCGGGTGATGCCTACCTGGAGAAACACCTCAAGGACATACCGAAGACGCTGCGTGCGGCGATCGAAGCTCTCAAAGGCTCGTCCATGCTGCGAGAGGCCTTCGGGGCGGATGTCATTGCCCATTATGTCCACGCGGCGGAATGGGAGCAGTTCGAATATGACCGTCGCGTCACCGACTGGGAATTGAAGCGTGGCTTCGAGCGGGCCTAGTGGGCGGTCCAGCGGAAAACGGGAACAGATGACTTATGACCGAAACGGTTAAGATCGTATCACCCATCGATGGGCAAGTTTATGCCGAACGGGCGCTCGCGACCGCAGCCGAAATCAAAGCCGCGGTGGCACAGGCCAGGCACGCGCAAGCGCGCTGGCGCAAGGCTGCTCTCGCCGAACGTGCGGCAGGTCTGACACGGTTCGTCGATGCTCTGCTCGGCATGAATTCAGAGATCGTTCCGGAGCTCGCCTGGCAGATGGGCCGGCCAGTCCGCTTCGGTGGAGAGGCACGCGGGGTCGAGGAACGCGGGCGCCACATGATCGCCATTGCCGAAGAGGCCCTCAAGCCGATCCAAAGGACCGGAAAGGATGGGTTCCGCCGGTTCATCACCCGTGAGCCGCTTGGCACGATGCTGGTGATTGCGCCCTGGAATTACCCCTATCTCACGGCGGTCAACGCCATCATCCCCGGGTTGATGGCGGGCAATGCCGTCATTCTCAAGCATGCCTCCCAGACCCTGCTCGTGGGTGAACGTTTTGCTGCGGCGGCCCGGAGCGCAGGATTGCCCGAAGGCATCTTTCAGAATCTCGCAATGAGCCATGGCGCCGCGGAAGCGCTGATCGGCTCGGGGGCAATCGACCACATCAATTTCACCGGCTCGGTTGAAGGGGGCCGCCGAATCGAGAAAGAAGCCGCCGGAACCTTTGCTTCTCTTACGCTCGAGCTCGGTGGCAAGGACCCCGCCTATGTCCTGGAAGACGCTCCGCTCGAAGCCAGCATCGAAAATCTCGTCGATGGCGCTTTCTTTAATTCCGGCCAAAGCTGCTGCGGCATAGAACGGATCTATGTCCACGAAACCGTGTTTGACCGATTTCTCGAGGGTTTCGCGGAGCACGCCAGGACCTACATTCTCGGTGATCCTCTCGATATGGGCACGATGGTTGGGCCCATGGCGCAACCACGCCTGGCCGATCAAGTGCGTGAGCAGATGGCTGAGGCTTTGCGAAAGGGCGCGAGAGTGCATTTGCACACGCGGGATGATCGCGACAGGCCGGGCTCGCCCTATCTCCCTCCGGAAGTTCTCACGAACGTCAACCATCAGATGGCGGTGATGCGCGAAGAGAGTTTCGGACCGATTGTCGGCATCATGAAAGTCCGGGATGACGATGAAGCGGTCGCGCTCATGAATGACAGTCCCTATGAACTCACCGCCTCGATCTGGACGAACGATTTCGAACGGGCAGTCGCGCTCGGGGCGCGAATCGAAACCGGAACGGTGTTCATGAACCGGTGCGACTATCTCGATCCAGAGCTGGTCTGGACGGGGGTCAAGGAAACGGGCAAGGGCGGCTCTCTATCCGAGATCGGCTACCATAATCTCACGCAACCCAAATCCTACCATCTGCGCCGAATCTGAGACGCGGAGGAGTCCAAGAGCATGACCAGGCTTGTCGCCAACTGGAACTATCCAACACAGGTGCGTTTCGGTGCCGGCCGCATCAGGGAATTGCCGGAGATTCTCAATGATGCCGGTATCACCAGGCCTTTGCTGGTGACTGACAGCGGGCTCGCGCGCCTGCCCCTGACCGCCGCCACGCTCGACATTCTGGCGGCAGCCGGCATCTCCTGCACCCTCTTCTCCGATGTCAAGCCGAACCCCACGGAATCAAACGTCAGCGCCGGCATCGATGCTTTCCGCGCCGGCCGGCATGACGGGGTGATCGCCTTCGGTGGGGGATCGGCGCTGGACACGGGCAAGGTCATTGCCTTCATGGCAGGACAGACGCGCCCGATATGGGATTTCGAGGATATCGGGGATTGGTGGAAGCGGGCAGATCCCAATGGCATCGCGCCGATCATCGCCATCCCGACTACGGCGGGCACCGGCTCCGAGGTGGGGCGCGCGGGTGTCATCACCAACGAGGCGACCCACACGAAGAAGATAATCTTTCATCCCCTTACGATGCCCAAGGCGGTCATCATGGATCCCGAACTGACGGTCGGGATGCCCCCCTATATTACGGCTGGCACCGGGATGGACGCCCTTGCCCATTGCCTTGAGGCCTATTGTTCTCCTGCCTACCATCCGATGGCCGACGGCATCGCAGTGGAAGGAATCCGTCTTGTCTTCGAGAATTTGCCGCGAGCCTTCACCGATGGCAGTGATATTGTTGCGCGCGGCCATATGATGAGCGCGGCTTCCATGGGCGCCGCCGCCTTCCAGAAAGGCCTTGGCGCCATCCATTCCCTCTCTCATCCCGTGGGGGCGCTCTACGATACGCATCATGGGACGACCAATGCCGTTTTCATGCCATATGTGCTGGTGACCAACCGCCCTGCGATCGAGGAAAAGATCAAGCGGCTTGCCGCTTATCTCGGGATTCGCCCTTCATTCGAAGCGTTTCTCGAAGCCGTTCTGAAATTGAGAGCCGATCTCGAGATTCCGCACACATTGACCACCTTCAAGGTCCCTCGCGAGAAGCGCTCGCAGATCGCCGATATGGCGATCGTTGATCCCACGGCAGGCAGCAACCCGATCGCGCTGACACGAGAGCGCGCTCTTGAGATTTTTGACCGCGCCATGGAGGGCGAGCTAGAGCGTGATGATTTTAGATCATGACGCTCTAGCTTTGTTTTCTCGATCAATTTCATGGCTTGGCGGATCGCGAAGCGATCCACCAGAAGCCATATTGATCTAGAGCGTGTTCAGCCTGACTGAACACGCTCTCGCTTGTGCTTCACGAGAGGGTGGGCGCTCCGGGGAGCGAGATCGCAGCGGTGTCCTGCAGTTCCGGCTCTGGCTGCGCCTGCAACAGCCGTGCAACCCAACCGGCAATCAAAGCCCCCGCAATCGGCGCCAACCAGAACAGCCAGAGTTGAGCGATCCATGGC
>JASHVY010000352.1 GCA_030044345.1 Acetobacteraceae bacterium
AGCACCCGCATCGTTGAGCTGAATACGTACCTGGTAGCGCTGCCCTGCGACCAGGGGCGTAGGTGTCTCGTGTCCATCGCGGCGCGTGAGGTTGAGTATACCGTAGCTGATCCTGAGAGATCTCCCGGAGGGACGGACATCGCAGAGCCGAACCGCCAAATTCGCAATCGGTTCGTCGGACATGATATCGAGCGTAACGGTGGCGGCGCCGAGGATTTCGATCGATGAAAGGAGGGGGGCCGTCTCGAAGACGAGCGAACGCGCATCGTCCTCTCGCTGATCGCCCGCCTGGTCCGGCGATCGGCCGAAGGGACACCACTCTCCCGCAAACTTGCCAACCGTTTGCGGAGAACATAGCGATAGGGGTATTCCAAGCGTACCCTCAGGATGGAGCCCATCGTCGGTCAGCACCAGGCGATGGGGTGCCAATCCCGCCGGCGGCCAGGCTTTTTCGGCAATCCATCGTCCCGGCAATACTTGGTGATAAGATGCAGGTTCCAGGCTCTCTGTCATCCAGGCCCGCAGCATCGGCTCGTCCATGACACCGGTATCGATGCCCTTGAGCCAGCAATCCCACCATCGCAGCATTTCTTGCAGGAAGCCGATTTGTGGACCCGGAAGCGCAAAGTGCGGATAGGCATGCGCCCAGGGTCCGATGAGACCTTTCCGCGGGACGCTCAGTCGCTCCAGAAGACGCGGGATTGCATTCTTGTAGCCATCGGTCCACCCGCCGACCACATACACCGGGCATCGGATCGCATCATAGTCCTCGCACACTGACCCCCACCGCCAGTAGGCGTCGTGCCGCTGATGTCGCATCCATGATTCAAGGAAGAGCGGCACATTCTCGATGCGTTGCAGCCACATTGAACGCCAGCGATCGCCAACAAGCGCAGGGTCGGGTGGGTGGCACATCGCCGTGAAGAAGAACGACGCCCAGTCAAGCCCTGCCGTAAGGAGTGCGCCACCCATGTAGTGCACGTCGTCACGATAACGATCGTCCGTGGAACAAAGCGTGACGATAGCCTTCAATGCAGGAGGGCGGCGCGTAGCAACCTGAAGTCCGTTAAACCCGCCCCAGGAGATCCCCATCATCCCGACCGCGCCGCTGCACCAGGGCTGCACTGCCAGCCACGCGATGATCTCCAGGGCGTCGTCTTGTTCTTGTTTTGTGTATTCATCGAACAGCAGACCATCCGACTCGCCACTGCCCCTGATATCGACCCGTACGCCCGCGTAGCCATGGCCGGCCAGGTAGGGATGCGTCAGCGCGTCCCGCTCATAAGTGCCGTCTCGTTTGCGGTAAGGCAGGTACTCCAATATGGCGGGCACTGGGTTTTGCTCGGCATCGTCCGGCAGCCATATACGGGCAGCGAGCCTCGTGCCGTCCTCCAACGGTATGAATATGTGCTCGATAACCCGGACGGTGCGCGGAAATGCCGTAACGATCAAACAACCCTCCATTTTTACCGGATGGGCGCAAGAGGCCATGAAGCGGGCAATGCTTCGCAGGACGCTCCTTCAGTTCATCTGGAGTGATCCCAGAAATTCTCGAATCGCGGCGGCAATCTCGTCACAATGCGTCTCCAGAGCAAAATGACCGGTGTCGAAGAAGCGCACGGTCGCGCCGGGAATGTCGCGCTTGAATGCCTCGGCTCCCGGCGGCAGGAAGAACGGATCGTTCTTCCCCCAGGCGGCAAGAAGCGGTGGCCTGTGCTTGCGGAAATAAGCCTGAAACTCGGGATAAAGCGCCACATTGCTCTTGTAGTCGCCAAAGAGATCAAGCTGCACTTCATCCGCGCCGGGGCGGGCCAGATAGAAATTATCGAGTGAATATCCGTCCGGAGAAACCAAGGCCGTGTCAGCGACGCCATGGGTGTATTGCCAGACCGTTGTCTCCGGCGAAAGGAAGGTGCGCAGTGCGGCGCGGTTGGCTTCGGAAGGGTTCTGCCAGTACGCGCGGATCGGGTTCCAGCCGTCGCTGAGGCCTTCGACATACGCATTGCCGTTCTGCGAAATGATGGCCGTGATGCGCTCGGGATGCCGCATCGCAAGACGGAAACCCGTCGGTGCGCCATAATCGAACACATAAATGGCGAAGCGGCTAAGCCCTATCACTTCAGTGAAGCGCTCGACAATCCTCGCAATGTTATCGAAGGTGTAGCTGAACTTCGCTCGCTCCGGCATGTCCGATTGGCCGAATCCGGGCAGATCGGGCGCGATAACGTGAAGCTTCTCCGCTATCTGGGGGATGAGATCACGGAACATGTGGCTGGCGGTTGGAAAGCCGTGCAGCAGCAAAAGTGGCGGCGCGTCCTTCGGTCCTGCCTGGCGATAGAAGACGCCGAACCCATCGACATTGACCTTCTGGTAGCTGATCTTCAGCATGGTATCCCTTCTCCTTACCAATAACTTTCGTTTCTTATGCAAGGGCGCCGCTTGTCTTGCAACTTTTCCTGACTCTATAAGCGACTATCCTGGCCGTTGCCGCGACAGTTCGGCAGGGGCAGTGTAGCCTTGAATTGCTGCAACAACCGCATGGTCCGATCCGAACTCTCCCGCAGTCATCAGATTGCCGAGGCCCGATGGTTTAAGGAGGGTTTGGCACTCCTCAAGCGATTCGCCGGCTTGGGCAGACCCAGCCGATCGCGCAACGTTCCCGGCGGATATTCCTTCCGCGTCAACCCTCTCCGTTGCAGCTCAGGCACGACAAGCTTGGTGAAGTGTATCCAGTCGTTGGGCAGGAGTGGAAACATCAGGTTGAAGCCATCGGCCGCGCCTCCCCCGTACCACGCCTCCATCTCATCGGCGATCTCCACCGGCGTTCCAGCCATCACAGGCCCCGTGCCCGCGTTCGAGATACGTCGGGCAATCTCACGAATGGTCAGACCCTCATTGGCGAAGGCCTTGAGCCTCTCGAGATTCGTTCTCTGGCCATCATAGGTCGAGACGTCGGGCAACGGCGGAAGTGGACCATCGATAGGATAGGCG
>JASHVY010000353.1 GCA_030044345.1 Acetobacteraceae bacterium
CGCGGGCGCAGGCTCGGCGGGAAGGCCGAGGTCTTGCGCCTCGAGCCTGCGGATCTCGTCACGCAGCCGCGCCGCCTCCTCGAATTCGAGATCGGCCGCCGCCTGACGCATCCGCGCTTCGAGATCACTGATGACCGCGCGGAGATCCTTGCCGATGAGCGCATCCGCCGCGGCACCGATCTCCGGTGTCACGGTGACGTAATCCTGCTCGAAGACGCTTTCGAGCGCTTTGCCGATGCCCTTCTTCACCGATTGCGGGGTGATGTGGTGCGCCTCGTTCCACGCCGCCTGCTTGGCCCGACGGCGTTCCGTCTCGGCGACGGCGCGCTCGATGCTGTCGGTGCGATGATCCGCGTAGAGGATGACCCGCCCATCGATATTGCGCGCGGCCCGTCCGATCGTCTGGATCAGGCTCGTGGTCGAGCGGAGGAAACCTTCCTTGTCGGCATCGAGGATCGCGACCAGCGCGCATTCCGGAATATCGAGCCCCTCGCGCAGGAGATTGATCCCGACCAGCACGTCGAAGACGCCGAGGCGGAGGTCGCGGATGATCTCGACACGCTCGAGCGTATCGATATCGGAATGGAGATAGCGGACACGAACGCCATTCTCGTTGAGATACTCGGTGAGCTCCTCCGCCATCCGCTTGGTGAGCGTCGTCACCAGCACACGCGTGCCGGCAAGGGCGGAGGCGCGGCACTCGGCAAGCAGATCATCCACCTGGCGTTCCACCGGGCGGATCTCCACCACCGGGTCGATCAGCCCGGTTGGGCGGATCACCTGCTCGGCGAAGGTGCCGCCCGTGCGATTGAGCTCCCAGGGGCCGGGAGTTGCGGAGACGAACAGGCTCTGCGGACGGAAACGATCCCACTCCTCGAATTGAAGCGGCCGGTTATCGACGCAGGAGGGCAGGCGAAAGCCGAAGTCGGCGAGGACGGATTTGCGGTTGAAGTCGCCGCGATACATCCCGCCGAGCTGCGGCACCGTGACATGGCTCTCATCGACGATGAGGAGCGCATTCTCGGGCAGATATTCGAAGAGCGTGGGAGGCGGCTCGCCCGGATTGCGGCCGGTAAGGTAGCGGGAATAATTCTCGATGCCCTTGCAGGAGCCGGTGGTCTCCAGCATTTCGAGATCATAGGCGGTACGCTGCTGCAGCCGTTCGGCCTCAAGCAGCTTGCCCTCCGCGTTGAGTTCGGCCAGGCGCGCGCGCAGCTCGGTCTTGATCTCGGCGATCGCCTGGGTGAGCGTCGGCCGCGGCGTGACATAGTGGCTGTTGGCGTAAACCGTGATCTCTTCGAGCTTCGCGGTGTGCTCGCCCGTCAGCGGATCGAACTCGACGATCTCCTCGACCTCGTCACCGAAGAGGACCACACGCCAGGCACGGTCTTCGTAATGGCTTGGGAAAATATCCACGATCTCGCCGCGCAGGCGAAACGTGCCGCGCTGGAAGGCCTGGTCGTTGCGGCGATATTGCAGCTCCACCAAAGCGCGCGCGAGCTTGTCGCGCTCGATCCGTCCGCCGCGCTGGAGCTTGACCACCATGCGCTGATAGGTCTCGACCGAGCCGATGCCGTAGATGCAGGAGACCGAGGCGACGATGACGACATCATTCCGTTCGAGCAGCGCCTGGGTCGCGGCATGGCGCATGCGGTCGATCTGCTCGTTGATCTGGGCATCCTTCTCGATATAGGTGTCGGTCCGCGGGACATAGGCTTCGGGCTGATAGTAATCGTAATAGCTCACGAAATATTCGACGGCGTTCTCCGGAAAGAAGGATTTCATCTCGCCATAGAGCTGGGCCGCGAGCGTCTTGTTGGGGGCGAGGATGAGGGTGGGGCGCTGCACGGCCTCGATCACCTTCGCCATGGTGAAGGTCTTGCCCGAGCCGGTGACGCCGAGCAGCACCTGATCGCGCTCCCCCGCGACGAGCCCGGAAGCGAGCTCTTCGATCGCGGTGGGCTGATCGCCGTTCGGCTCATAGGAGGAGACGATGGAAAGCCGCCGCTCCGTCGGGCGGGCGGGCAGCTTTTGCGGCATGAAGAGCAGGCGCGGCGGGTGGGCGAGGGTGGTGGACATCGGCGACTCCGGACCGGCGGGACGCGGGAGGAAAGATGGGGAAGGCCCGCCCGCATGTCGAGAAGCAGGGTCCCAGGAGGGGATCACGAGATGAGATCGCTCCTGGGCCGGGCCTTCGTGCCGGCCGAGGATCACCCGTCAGACGGCGGGGGAGAACCAGTCCCGAAGCGATGTGTAGAGGGAACGGTAGCGGCGATAGGTGATGTCGTAGAGCGCTGCATGGTCCCTGTTCGGCACGACGAGCCTTCCCGGGCGCACGAAGTTCCCGACCCCGGCCCAATCCTGCGTGGCGCCGGCGCCGAGTGCCGCGAGCCAGGCGGCGCCGAGACAGGAGCCGGGATGGCCTTCGAGGAGCTGCACCGGGGCCTGCAGCGCATCCGCGACGATCTGCATCCAGATGGCGCTTGCTGTTCCGCCGTCGGCGGCGAGCAGCCGGCGCACCGGGTAGCCGAGTTCCCGGAAGACATCGAGGTGATGGCGAAAGCCGAAGGCGGCGGCTTCGAGCGTGGCCCGCCAGATGTGACCGATTCCATGGCCGAGCGTGAGGCCCGTGATGGTTCCCCGTGCGTTCGGATCCTGGATCGGACTCTTTTCGCCGAGGAAATAGGGCAGGACGACGACACCCTCACTTCCCGGCGGAACCGAAGCCGCCAGAATATCGAGCGAAGCATGCGTCGCGCCACAGCCGAAGCCTTGCACGATCCAGTTCAGGAGAGACCCGGTGGAGGCCATGCAGCCATTCGGCATGAAGAGGCCGGGCACTGCGTGATAATCGAGAAAGACACGCGCATCCGGCTGCACATTCGGCGAAGCGAGCAGAATATCGCCGGCGCCTCCGAACTTGAGGAGCACATCTCCGGCGCCGACCACGCCTGCCGCATAGGCGGAGGCAATGTGATCGGCGATGCCGGCGATGATCGGCACGCCTTGCGGCAGGCCGGTCTCGGAAGCCGCCACGGCGCTGACCGTGCCGGCGATCTCGTGAGCCGCGCGGGTGGGTGGAACAGCCCCGTCCGGAAGATGCGCGAGAGCGAGGAGGTCCGCGCTCATCGCGCCCGAGGAGACATCGAGAAAACCGCCCTCGAGCGCCCAGTTGCGCTCCGTTCCGCGCGCCGCGCCGAGACGCCAGGCGATATAGTCGTAAGAGCCGAAGACCGTGCGGATGCGCTGGAAATTCTCCGGCTCATGGGTCTCGAGCCAGCGCAGCTTCGCGATCACGATCTGCTGGGTGAGGCCATTTCCGGTCCGGTTCAGGAATAGCTCGGGATCGATCTCCCGGCCGAGAGCATCCACCTCCTCGCCGCAGCGTCCGTCGCTCTGCTGGATGCTCGGGCGGATCAGCCTGTCCTCGCGATCGAGCAGGATCACCGCCGGCACCATGCCGGTGATGCCGATCGCGACGAGGTTCGTCGCGGCGCGGGGCTCGCGGGCCAGAAGCTCCTTCGTGACGGCGCAGAGATTGCGCCACCATTCCTCCGGATCCTCCTCGGCCCATCCGGGGCGCGGGGCGGAGAGCGTGACCGGGCGCGAGGCGGTGCCGACGAGACGGTCCGGCAATTCGCAGAGGATCCCGATCGTCGAGGTGGTGCCGATATCGATCCCGAGAACGAAGCTCATGCGATAGCGAACATTACTATATCAAACCTAGTGGCCGCGCAGGCGGCGGGCTTCATCCATGAAGCGCCGCACGCGCGCCGGATCGACCGGCTTCCAGGTATTGCCGCCCTGCTTGAAATGCGTGCCCACGATGCATCCATCTGCAACCGCGAGCACATCCTTCAGATTGTCGATGCCGACACCCGTATTGGCGAGAACCGGCACATCCGGCACGGCAGCCGCGACTTCGTGGAGCGCATCCTGCGCGGCGGGCTGGCCGGTGATCGGGCCCGAGACGAGGATCGCATCGGCGAGCGAGGAAAAGACGGCGCTTCGTGCGCGAAGCCCGATCGGCCGTGTATCGAGCGGGGCGGCGAACTCGGCATTGATATTGAACAGCAGCTTGAGATCCGGGCGGCCGAGATCCCGGCGCGCGCGCAGCGCGCCGGCGCAATCGGGCGCCCAGATCCCCATGTCCGAGGCATAGACGCCGGTGAAGATCTCACGCACGAAGGCCGCGCCGGTGGCGACGGCGATCTGCACGCTCGCCACCGGATCCCAAAGGAAATTCACGCCGAAGGGCACGCGGATCGCGGGGCGCGCCGCCGCGATGATCGCGCTCATCGCGGCGAGCTGCGCCGGCGGCGCAGTGACGGAATAGGGGCGATCATTCTCGTTTCCGAACATCACCGCGTCGATGCCCGCTTCCTGCAACGCTTCGAGATCGGCGAGCGTGCCGTCGAGCAGCCGGTTGAAGCCGCCGGCGGCATCATAGAGCGGCGTGCCCGGCAAGGCGCCGAGATGGACCATGCCGATCACCGTCTTCAAGCCTTTTCCGATCACGTCCGCCGTCATGCGTGCCCCCGTTCGGTCATGCCATTTCCTTTTGCCTGCGCGACGATCACGCGCTTTCCCGCCCGTTCGAGCGCCTTGCGCAGGCCGGCGGGCGGCTCTGCCTCGGTGATGAGCGTGTGGATCGCCTCCAGCCCCGCGACACGGACGAAGCAGCCTTGCCCGAACTTGCTCGAATCGCAGAGGAGAATGACTTCCTTGGCGCGCGCCATCATGGCGTGCTTGAGCTCGGCCTCTTCCGGCGCATAGTCGAACAATCCGTCCTCGGAAACGGAGGCGACGCTGATGAAGGCGCGCTGCAGCCAGTGCTCCGCAAGCTGGCGGCGCGCGATGGAGCCGCAGAGCGAGCCTTCGCCCGGCCGAAGCTGGCCGCCGAGCAGATAGACCGCCGGGCAGGCGCCGCCCTGCGCGGAGAGGGCGAGGACGGTCGGGATGCTGTTGGTGACGATGCGGAGATCGCTCCGCTCGCAAAGCTGCTCGGCGAGGCAGGCGATGGTCGAGCCGATATCGAGGCCGATCATGTCGTTCGGCCCGATCAACGCCATGGCCGCCGAGGCGATCGCTGCCTTGGCCTCCGCGTGAAGCAGGCGACGGGTTGCGAAAAGGGGCTCGTCCGGCCGCGCGCGCCGCGCTGCCGGCACCGCGCCGCCGTGCGCCCGCTCGATGAGCCCGCTTTGCTCGAAGGCGTTGAGGTCGCGCCGGATCGTCATCTCCGAGACGCCGACCCGGCGGGCGATGTCCGAGACGGCGAGAAATCCTTCCTCGTCGAGCAGGGAGGCGAGCGCGCGCCGCCGCACCGCGGCGGGAACCGCGGCAAGATGGACAAGGCTCCGCCCGGCAGCGGCCTCTTTCCGCTCCGGCCCGGCGCGGTTTGCCTGGGGTCGTCTGCGCCCGGTCCTGCCCCGTTTCGCTCTCATCATCGCTCCGCCGTGCGGTCCGCCACCTTTTCGCCGGCGAGGCGGGACCCGGTCTCCGTTCCGTTGAATAGCCGAACCTCGGCGCAATGGAAACCGAAACAAACAAAATCGCGCATATCTTGCTGTGCCAATCTGATTGACTTTGGGAGAAGGCGCGGTATCGTCCGGGGACGCAATATCCGGCAGGAGCCGACATGCCGCTTCTGGGGAGCGATCTCGCCGGGAAGGCCGCGCTCGTCACGGGCGGCGCCACGGGCATCGGCCTTGCCATCGCCGAAGCGCTCGCCGCGCACGGCGTGCGCCTGGCGATCGCCGATATCGATCGCGCCGCCGCTCACCGGGCCGCGGAGCAGGTGGGTGAGGCCATCGCCATTCCGATGGATGTGCGCGAGCGGGTGAGCGTCGAGGCCGGGTTTGCCGAGGCGGTCAGTCAATTCGGCGGGATCGATCTTCTGGTCGCCAATGCGGGCGTTTCGACGATGCGCCGCGCCGTCGAGATTACCGATGAGGAGTGGGACCGGAATTTCGCGGTCAATACGCGCGGCGTATTCCTCTCGAACCAGATTGCCGCGCGCCATTTCCTCGCGGCCGGCCGCAAGGGGGTGATCTGCAATACCGCCTCGCTTGCCGCGAAGGTCGGCGCGCCGCTGCTTGCGCATTATTCGGCAAGCAAGTTCGCGGTGGTCGGCTGGACGCAGGCGCTCGCCCGCGAGCTTGCGCCGCACGGCATTCGCGTCAATGCGGTCTGTCCGGGCTTCGTGCGCACCTCCATGCAGGAGCGCGAAGTGGTGTGGGAGGCCGAGTTGCGCGGCCTTTCACCCGACGCGGTGCGCGCCGATTACATTGCCCAGACCCCGCTCGGGCGGCTCGAGGAGCCGAAGGATGTCGCCGGGCTCGTCGTCTTTCTTCTCTCGGACGCGGCGCGCTTCATGACAGGCCAGGCCGTGAACGTGACGGGCGGGGTCTATATGACGTGAGGTGCCTTGGGCAACGTTCCCCTTCTTCGCGCGTTCCAGGGGCGATATCTGCCTGGGCGAGTTGGTCTGTCGGACGTTGGGACAAAGACTACCGGGACAAAGGACTCTGTGCCGGCTTTCCATGAAAGCCAGCACGAGAGGAATTCGGCGAAACGATTTGGCGCCGCAACCTCCCATCCGGTGGGAGAATTGCGGTCGTGGACAATAACCGAAACATCAACGGAGTACACGTCATGGGAAAACAACGCTGGGTGCTGCCTCTGATCGCCGGGATCGGCCTTGCTTCGGGTGTCGGTCCATTGGCATCGACGCCTGCCA
>JASHVY010000354.1 GCA_030044345.1 Acetobacteraceae bacterium
TTGATCTTCACGCCCTGCAGCCGATAAACGTCCTGGATCTCATTGACCAGATAATCGGAGAGCGCCTCGACCCCGAGGACTTTGAGGATGTCGTGCGGCACCCGCGGGCCATCAACCAGCGGATCGCCACGGCGCACGAAGTCACCTTCCTGCACCGAAACGTGCTTGCCCTTCGGGATCAGGTACTCGCTCTCCTCGCCCGTTTCGTCATTCTTGACGATGATCCGGCGCTTCGCCTTGTAGTCCTTGCCGAACTCGACCTGACCGTCGATCTCGGCGATGATCGCGTGGTCCTTCGGTCGGCGCGCCTCGAAGAGCTCGGCCACCCGTGGCAAGCCGCCGGTGATGTCGCGTGTCTTGCTGCCCTCACGAGGAATGCGGGCAAGCACGTCGCCGGCGTTCACCCGCGCCCCGTTCTCCACCGAGAGGATCGAGTCCGGAGCAAGAAAGTAGCGGGCATCCGCGCCGTTGGCGAGCTTGACGACTTCGCCCCTCTCGTCCTTGAGCTGCAGGCGCGGGCGCAGATCCGCGCCCTTGATCACCTGCTTGTAGTCAACGACGACCTTCGAGGTGAGGCCGGTCACCTCATCGACCCGCTCGACCAACGTTGCGCCGTCGATCAGGTCGAAATACTCGACCACGCCGGCACGCTCGGTGATGATCGGCAGGGTGAAGGGATCCCATTCCGCGAGCTTCTGGCCGCGCACCACCTGCTGGCCCTCATCGGCCAGCAGACGGGCACCGTAGGGCACGCGGAACCGCGCGCGTTCGCGGCCGCGATCATCGCTCAGCACGAGCTCGCAATTGCGGCTCATCACCACCGGCGTGCCCTGGCTGTTCATGACGACGTTACGGTTCTTCACCGCAATCGTGCCGTCATGGCTTGCTTCCACACTCGACTGCTCGGTGCCGCGCTGCGCCGCACCGCCGATATGGAAGGTGCGCATGGTGAGCTGCGTGCCCGGCTCGCCGATCGACTGGGCCGCGATGACCCCGACCGCCTCCCCCGCATTCACCGGCGTGCCGCGCGCCAGATCGCGCCCATAGCACCGCGCGCAGACACCGACCTTCGATTCGCAGGTGAGCACGGAGCGAATGCGCACCGCCTCCACCCCCAGACGCTCGATCCGTTCGGCGTGCTCCTCCTGGATCAATTGATCACGCGGGAGAATGACTTCCCCGCTCGCGGGGTCGAGCACGTCCTCCGCCGCGGTGCGGCCAAGGATGCGTTCATAGAGGCTCGAAACGATCTCACCACCATCCATCACCGCACGCACCGTGAGGCCACGCTGGGTGCCGCAATCATCATCGACGATGATGCAGTCCTGCGCCACGTCGACGAGGCGCCGCGTCAGGTAGCCGGAATTGGCGGTTTTGAGCGCGGTATCCGCGAGCCCTTTGCGGGCGCCGTGGGTCGAGTTGAAATATTCGAGAACCGACAGCCCTTCCTTGAAGTTGGCGATGATCGGCTGCTCGATGATCTCGCCCGACGGCTTGGCCATCAGCCCGCGCATGCCGGCGAGCTGGCGCATCTGCGCCGGGCTGCCGCGCGCTCCGGAGTGGCTCATCATCCATACGCTGTTGATCGGCTTGCCGGCTTCCTGACGGCTGATCTCGGCCATCATCGCGGCCGCCACCGCATCCGTGCAGCGCGACCAGGCATCCACAACCTTGTTGTAGCGTTCCCCGGCGGTGATCAGCCCATCCTGGTATTGATTCTCGAACTCCTTCACCTCGGCCTGGGTCCTTCGGATCAGCTCATCCTTCTCGGCCGGAATGATCAGGTCATCCTTGCCGAAACTGATGCCCGCCTTGCAGGCCTGGTTGAATCCAAGCCCCATCAGGCGGTCGGCGAAAATCACGCACTCTTTCTGTCCGCAGTGGCGGTAGACCACGTCGATGACGTCGGAAACGTTCTTCTTCGTCAGTTCCCGGTTGATCAGGGAGAACGTCACGTTCGGATGACGCGGCAGGATCTGCCCGATCATCATCCGCCCGGGCGTGGTGACGACCAGTTGGCGAATCGGCTTGCCGGTGGCATCCACCGTATCGAAGCGCGCCTTGATCTTGTCGTGCAGGCCGATCGCCTTCGCCGAAAGGGCGTGCTCGATCTCGCCAATGGTGGCGAAGGCCGGCGCGTCCTTGTCCTCGACAGCCTGGAACTCCGGCCGCTCGAGCGAAAGATGATAGAGCCCGAGCACCATGTCCTGGGTGGGCACGATGATCGGCTTGCCGTTCGCCGGGCTCAGAATATTGTTGGTGGACATCATCAACACGCGCGCTTCGAGCTGCGCCTCGAGCGAAAGCGGCACGTGAACGGCCATCTGGTCGCCATCGAAATCGGCATTGAAGGCGGTGCAGACGAGTGGATGGAGCTGAATCGCCTTCCCCTCGATCAGGACCGGCTCGAACGCCTGGATGCCAAGCCGGTGCAGCGTCGGCGCGCGGTTGAGCATGACCGGATGCTCGCGAATGACTTCTTCGAGGATGTCCCAGACTTCCGGCCGCTCTTTCTCCACCATCCGCTTTGCCGCCTTGACCGTGGTGGCGTGCCCGTATTTCTCGAGCTTGGCGTAGATGAACGGCTTGAAGAGCTCGAGCGCCATCTTCTTCGGCAGCCCGCACTGATGCAATTTCAGCTCCGGACCGACAACGATCACCGAACGGCCCGAATAATCGACGCGCTTGCCGAGCAGGTTCTGCCGGAACCGGCCCTGCTTGCCCTTGAGCATGTCCGAGAGGGACTTGAGCGGCCGCTTGTTCGCCCCGGTGATGGCCCGGCCGCGCCTGCCATTGTCGAACAGCGCATCGACGCTTTCCTGGAGCATCCGCTTTTCGTTGCGCACGATGATGTCGGGCGCGCGCAGCTCGATCAGCCGCTTCAGCCGGTTGTTGCGGTTGATCACGCGGCGATAGAGATCATTGAGATCGGAGGTGGCGAAGCGCCCGCCATCGAGCGGCACCAGCGGGCGCAGCTCAGGTGGGATCACCGGAATGACATCCATGATCATCCATTCCGGCCGCGCCCCGGAATCGGCGAATGCCTCGACCAGCTTGAGCCGCTTGACCAGCTTCTTCCGCCGCGCCTCGCTGGTCGTCTCCTTGAGCTCGGCGCGGAGCTTCGTCTTCTCGGTATCGAGATCGATGCCGTTCAAGATCTGCTTGATCGCCTCGGCGCCGATCCCGACCCGGAACTCATCCTCGCCGAATTCGTCCTGCTTCGCCGCCAGCATGTCCTCATTCAGGAGCTGGTGCAGCTTGAGATCGGTGACCCCTGGCTCGAGAACCACATAGCTTTCGAAATAGAGAACCTTCTCGAGATCCTTGAGTGTGAGATCCGCCATCAGGCCGATACGGCTCGGCAGCGACTTGAGGAACCAGATATGGGCGACCGGAGAGGCAAGCTCGATATGGCCCATCCGCTCCCGCCGCACCTTGGCGAGCGTGACCTCGACACCGCACTTCTCGCAGATGATGCCGCGGAACTTCATCCGCTTGTATTTGCCGCAGAGGCATTCATAGTCCTTGATCGGACCGAAGATGCGGGCGCAAAAAAGCCCGTCCCTCTCCGGCTTGAAGGTCCGGTAGTTGATGGTCTCAGGCTTCTTGATCTCGCCATAGGACCAGCTCCGGATCTGCTCCGGTGCGGCGATCTGGATCTTGATCTGATCGAACGTCAACGCCTGGCCGGTCTGACCCAGGATCTTCATCAGCTCGTTCATGCGTCACTCACTCCTGTCCGGCCCGTCGCTGCGGCCGTCATCGTATTCCGCGCCTCTGACCCAATCTTTATCTTCGGCGATCTCTACCCTTGCTCCTCTAGCCTTGCTCGGGCCGCCGCCAATCGTTGCGAGAGCGGCGGACGATCTCCGGTGAGAGAGCCGCACGAGCGCTGGGTCAGGCTGCCTTGTTGTCGAGATCAACGTTGAGCCCGAGCGACTTCAGCTCCTTCACCAGCACGTTGAAGCTCTCCGGAATTCCAGCCTCGAAATTGTCCTGCTCACGGACAATCGCTTCATAGACCTTGGTACGACCGGAGACGTCGTCGGACTTGACTGTCAGCATCTCCTGCAAGGTGTACGCTGCTCCGTACGCCTCAAGCGCCCAGACCTCCATCTCGCCGAAGCGCTGGCCGCCGAACTGCGCCTTGCCGCCGAGCGGTTGCTGCGTGACGAGGCTGTACGGGCCGATCGAACGGGCGTGGATCTTGTCATCCACGAGGTGGTGCAGCTTGAGCATATAGATATAGCCGACCGTTACCTTCCTCTCGAAGGGCTCTCCGGTCCGGCCATCGAC
>JASHVY010000355.1 GCA_030044345.1 Acetobacteraceae bacterium
TGGTGTGGTCGGTTCAGGCATCCTGGTCTCCTTGCATGGGCGTGAAGGGCTGGCGCCGCATGGCGCCTGTTCGTGCACTGAACTTGGGGGCTCGGGGGTGAACGTTGCCCTGGCGCAGTGATGAAACCCCCGTCATGAGCGGCCTTGGGGCGAATGGCCGAGCCTTCCGCCGCGAAAAACCGGCGGCCAGGGGGAAAGAGGCGGGAAGAGAGGTGCCTGGCCACGTGAGCAGAGCGCGAATGCGGCGGTTTCGCAAACCGAGGGCATGCCCCAGAAGATCCGAAAATGGCGAATTTCTGCGGATTTTGGCAGCGCAAGTGAAGCAAACAGAAGCAGAACCCGCGGGCATCCGGAGCCTATTGAGGGGCACGGTGATCCCTGGCCGAAACCCCCTCGGCCGACCGTCATTCCGCTCGCTGGTGCCGAGACTCAGGGACCTCGCATGGCCTGTCGCCAGGCTCACAGCGGCGAACTATTCCAACCGAACACGATATCGTGATCTTGGCTTCGCCGGGGCGCCGTATGGAGACGACGGACAGGCGGCATTGCGGCTTCGGGCGCACCGCGTGAGGACCGGCTTTTGCCGGGACGGCATCACCCCTGCGGCGTCGAACGATAAAGCGACCCCCGGCGCACGACGCGTTCCAGCGTGCCATCCATCAGGTAAGCCGGTGTTTCTTGCGGGTTGTAAGGCGCATTCTCCTGCCCGGGATAGCCGATGATCGCCCGCACCTCGTCGGTCATATAGTACGCGGCCACCGCGACGAGGTTGACGGCGTTGAAGGCGGCATGATCGTTGCGATAAAGCATATTGATCGCCTCGCTCGGGTCGCCTTCACCAGATCCCCTGACGCCGCGAAAGAAATCCTCGATCAAATCGGGACGGACTTCCAGGATCAGGTCAAGCATGTCGCGATGCACGCGCACCGCGCTGGCTGCCGGCATGTTCCGCCATTGTGGAAGCAGGCGGTCAGCCAATGAAGCAAAGCGAAGGCGGTCTTTCTCGGTCGGCTGCATCACGCGGCCTCCTGCAGACGGCGTTCGGCAATCATGTGCTGCACTTGACGGAGGGCAACGGACATAATCGTCGCCGTGGGATTGACGCCGCCCGAGGTCGGAAAGGTGCTGCCATCGAAGATATAGAGGTTCGCCACATCGTGCGCGCGGCCCCACGGATCGACAACCGATGTCTCCGGATCGGCGCCCATGCGGCAGGTGCCGAGCAAATGCCAGCCGGTATCGGGCACTTGGTGCACCACCACGGTTTCGATCGCGCCGGATGCCTCCACCGCCTCGGTGCAGCGCGCGACGTGGAATCGTAGCATCGCGTGCGAATTTTCCGAGACCTTGTAGATCACCTTGGGCGCGGGAATCCCGTCGCTGTCGGTGAGTTCCGGATCGAGCACGACGCGGTTGCTTTCCTCGGGCAAATCCTCGCCGATAATCCCGTAGACGAGACAGTGGTTGAAGCGGCGCTCGACCAGCTTGTGCAGGCTCTCCCCCCACACCTCTTCCACCGTGCCGCCTTCATCCGACTCGAAGATCTGGCTGCCCACGAAGGACGTGACCCCGAGCGGCCCGCCCCCCGGCATCGCACCCCATTTCGCTCCGCGCAGGAAGCCACGCTTCGGATCTGTCTCATAGAATTCGAAGGATTCGACGAGCTGTCCAAATGGGCCGCGCCATCCGTCCAGCTCGTCCTCGAATACGCCGAGCACGGCCGAGAACGGGTGCATCATGAGCCGCCGCCCGACAAGCCCGGATGTGTTCGCCAATCCGTCAGGAAACTGCTTGGAGCGGGAGAGCAGCAGCAGGCGGGGAGTGCCGATGCCGTTCGCGCAGAGAATGACGACCGAGGCCCTCTGGCGCCGCTCACGGCCGTTTTCGTCGATATAGATCGCGCCGGTTGCGAGCCCCCTGCCGTCCACCTCGATTTCCCGCACGCGCACGCCGGTGATGAGCCGCGCGCCGCTTTTGATTGCGTGCGGCCAGAATGTGATGTTGACGGTCGATTTCGCCCCTTCCGGACACCCCGTCATGCAGGTGCCGCGGCGCACGCATGGATTGAGGCCATTGTGCGGCACGGAGGGAATCGCATTGGTTCCCGGCCACCAATGCCAGCCGAGCCTGTCCAGCCCCTCCACGGCTTTGCGTCCGGCCTTGCCGATCGGCAGCGGTGGTGTCGGGAACGCCCGTTGCGGCGGATAGGCGGGGTTGCCCGGCAGGCCGGAAACACCGACCTCCCGCTCGATCTCTTCAAGGCAAGGCAGAAGCTCTTCGTATGTGAACGGCCAGTCATCGGCAATGCCGTCGAGCGTACGCACCCGAAAGTCGGAAGGGAGGAAGGGTGTCCAGTGCCCTGCATAGAGCGTCGTGCTGCCGCCGACCGCCGCGTACATCAGCGGGTTGATATCGGAGTTCTTGGTATCCACCGGATAGTCGCGCGGCAGATCGCGGATGTTCGGGTTCGGATGCCAGCGTTTCTGGGCAACCAGCTCGTACTCGCGCCGACGCCCGGGAAACTCGTTCGCATCGGGCCAATGCCCCTGCTCCAGGGCAACCACGGAGAAACCGGATGCGGCGAGATAACGGGCGGCAACGGCTCCCGAAGGCCCGGCCCCGATGACCAGGACATCCGCAACATCGTCCCGGCGCGAGCCCTGCGCTCTGGAACCGGTTTGCTCGTTCATCGCCGCTTCTTCCTCCCTTTGGCTATCCATTGCCGTGTCAACGCCCCGGTGTCGGTCGATAAATCGGGCCGCGATCGATCACCTGCTGCAACATGCCGTTGGCGATATATTCAGGCGTCTCGTCAGGGTCGGCAGGCCGATTTTCCTGCCCCGGATAACCGATCAGCGCGCGCACGCGCGGCTGCATGTAGTAGGAAGCCGCGGCGGCGAGGCCGATCGCGGACAGCGCCTCCGGGTCTTCCCGATTGAGCTTTCGTGCGACCGCTTCCGGCGTCTGCCCAACCGCCGCTCGAAGGCCCCGGAAGAAGCGCTCGGCAAGGTCGGGTCTCAGGCCCAGAATGTGGTCGAGCGCTGCCTCGTGCACGCCGACCTCGCTGGCAGCCGGCATGCCCTCGGCCGCCGGGATCAGAACATCCGCCAGCGCACGAAAAGTCTCTCGCAGGGTCGCGTCGATCTGGGCACTCATGCTGCCACCTTCTGGTTGGCGCGATGGGCAATCAGATGTTTGACGGAACGAAGCGCTATCGCGGCGATCGTCCCGGTCGGGTTGAAGCCGGACGATGTCACGAACACGCTGCCATCATAAATATAGAGATTGGGCACGTCGTGGGCCTGCCCCCATTCATCGACCACCGACGTTCCTGGGTCCTTGCCCATGCGGGCCGTGCCCATCAGGTGCCAACCGCAATCCCGCATCAGAGGGGTCACCGACATTTCCACGGCGCCGGCGGCCTGCATCGCCTCCTTGGCACGTTCGAGATGAAAGGCGATCAAGCGATGCGTGTTTTCCGAATTCCTGTAGATGATTTTCGGAGCGGGAATGCCGTCGCTGTCGGTCAATGTCGGATCGAGGACGATCTGATTGGCTTCCTCCGGCAAATCCTCGGCGATGATGCCCCACTCGAACGAACGGCCGAACACCTTGCGCGTGGTGCGGTGCAGATTGGCGCCCCATGCTTCCTCGAGCGGCTTGCCGCCATAGGCCGCGCGCATGCCGAGCGGCCCGCCGCTCGGCATGACCTGCCATTTCGCGCCGCGCATGAAACCCCGGCTCGCGTCCGTCTCGTAGAACTGCATTGACTGGATGGTTTGCCCGGCCGGCCCGAGCCAGCTTTCCAGTGGCTCATCGAATGAGCCGGTCACCGCCGCGTAGGGATGCATCATCAGATTGCGCCCGACCAGACCGGATGAATTCGCGAGCCCGTCCGGGAACAGCCTGGAGCGCGAGAGCAGCAACAGCCGCGGCGTGCCGATGCCGTTGCAGCAGACGATCACCACATCCGCGAATTGGCGCCGCTCGCGCCCATTGCGATCGATATAGATCGCACCGCTCGCGAGGCCATGCTCGTCCACGGTGATCTCACGCACCCGCGCCCCGGTGATCAGCTTTGCGCCGGCCTGCAATGCCGCGGGCCAATGGGTATGATCGGTGGAGGCCTTCGCGCGCTCCGGGCATCCGGTCAGGCAGGTGCCGCGGCGGACGCATTGGTTGCGCCCGCCATACGGGCGCGAGGGGATGGCATTGGGGCCCGGCCACCAGTGCCAGCCGAGCCGGTTCATCCCCTCGGCTGCCTTCATACCGATCTTGCCGATCGGCAATGGAGGCAGCGGCGGCGCCTTGCCCGGCGGATAGGCCGGGTCGCCGCCAAGACCGGAGACACCCATCTCGAGATCCATCTGATCGTAGAAAGGCTCCAGATCTTCGTAGGTGAATGGCCAGTCATCGGCGACGCCATCCAAGCTGCGCACGCGGAAGTCCGAAGGCATGAAGCGCTGCCAATGGGCGGCATAAAGGATCGTGCTGCCGCCGACGGCGTTGTACATCAATGGATTGACGTCGGAATCGGATGTCTCGCAGGGATAGTCGCTCTCCAGATCACGCACGTTGGGGTTCGGGTGCCAGCGCTTCTGCGCCATCAGTTCCCATTCGGGCTTGTCGCCGTAGAACTCGCTGTTATCGACTCTGGGCCCCTGCTCCAGGCAGACGATCCGGAACCCGGCTTCAGCCAAATGCTTGGCAGCGACCGACCCGGATGCACCGGCGCCGATAATCAGGGCGTCCGCAGCATCGCCGCGGCTCGTACTCGACATGACGTTCCTCCTCGCTCCCCGATCTTGATGGTGCGCCAGGAAAAGGCGGCCGGGTCGGCTGAAGCACCGATCTCGTTTTTGCCATGCCTGCGCCCGGTGCTCAAGATTGTTAACATTATGATTGACATCTCGATGCGATTGCTGCGTGTTCCAGATGTCGACGGGCCCGGCAGACCGGCGACGGCGGGAAAGAATCGCCGGGCAGGAGGGAACGATTGGGTATCCAGAGTGTGGTCGTATTGCGGTCGGTCCCGGACGTCGCCGACGAACTCGAAGTCAATGAATCCGGTACCGATATCGATCGGGAATGGGTTGGTCTGAAACTCAATGAGTTCGACGACCATGCGCTCGAAGACGCCATCCTGCTCAAGGAAAGTGTGGGTGGTTCCGTAACCGCCCTTGCGATCGACGCCGAAGGCGTGGATCGAATGTTGCAATCTGCGATTGCGCGCGGGGCTGATCGCATCGTGAAAATAACCGCGGGCGATCTGGAACCTTTCTCCCCGGCCACCATCATTGCCGCCCTTGTCGCTGAAGCCGTGAAACGTCTCGGTGCCGATCTCGTGCTGACCGGCGTGCAGACCCCGGAGGATCTGGCCGGGCAACTGGCGCCGACCCTCGGCGCTGTCCTGGGCTGGCCGCATCTGAGCGCAATTGCGGGCGTTCAGGTGCGGGATGGCGGGCTCGTCGTGCGCCAGGAGCATAACGGCGGCTATGCAACCTCCGTGCTGGTGAGCCTGCCCGCCGTCCTCGGCATTCAGACCGCATCGAAACCCCCGCGCTATGTTTCCGGCAGCAAGCTTCGCCAGGCGACAGGCGTGAAACCCGATATGCTGGCGCTGGATGTGCTGGCGCTGGGCGCCACCGTTTCTTCGCCGATTGCCAGCATGCAGGCACTGACAAAGCCGGAGACTGCGGGGGGCGCCATCATGTGGGATGGCGAAGCCGAGGACGTGGCCGATCGGTTCGTGAGCCTGCTGCGGGAACGTGGGCTGTTGAAGGTCTGAAGCCATGGGCAACATCCTTGTCTTTATCGAGGCCCGTGCCGGCAGCATATTGCCGGCAAGCTTCGAGCTGCTGGCAGCCGGCCGCGCGCTGGCCGGGGCAACGGGCCGCACGCTCGAGGCCCTCGTCTCTGCTGCCGAGCCGGACGTGCTGGCGGCGGATATCACCGCCGCGGACCGGGTGTTGACCGTTGCGCATCCATCGCTTTCGCCCTACCTGCCCGAGGCGCATGCAGCGGTGCTGAGCGCGGTGGTCGCGGACCGGCAGCCCGACCTCGTGCTGATCGGCTATACCAG
>JASHVY010000356.1 GCA_030044345.1 Acetobacteraceae bacterium
CCCGCCTTCACGAAGCCGACCGGGGCGGCGGCGACGAGTTCACCCCGGCGCGCTTTCTCGTAGCGGGCGGCAAGCGAGCGCTGGCGCAGGAGATCGAGCTCATATTCGTTGAGGCTGCCTTTGAGGCCGAGCAACAGCCGGTCGTTACCGAGCCGCGGTGCGTAGATGGCCTCTTGGTCGATCAGGACGGTGTCGACAACGCGGCACATCTCGATCAGCTGCTGCCAGTCACGGCTGTTCCGGGCAAAGCGCGAGACCTCGCGGGCGGCGACCGCGCCCACCTTCCCGAGGCAGACCTCTGCCACCATCCGTTCGAACCCGGCACGGGCGACGCCACCGGCCGCCGAGCGGCCCAAATCGTCATCAATGGTCTCGATCGTTGACCAGCCCAGCGTAGCCAGACGATCGCGCATGGCATATTGCAGGGCGCCACTTTCCCGATTGTGCAGAACCTGGTGAGCGGAGGACTGGCGCACATAGAGGATTGCCTTGCGTTCCAGATGATGCGGGCGAATCTTCTCAAGGCTCATCGCACGCCGCCTCGACTGCTGTTGCGCTGTGGTTGTGGGCGTGCTCCAGGATCAGGCGGGTCATCAGCGCGGTCAGTTCGGAGCGCGCCGGAGACGGCAGCGCTTCCCACGCCCGGGTCCACCCCGCCGAGCTCCTTGTTGGCGTGCCGAACAGGTCGCGCTGCTCGGTTGTTCGTGGCCGATGACGGTCGCGGCCGTGTCGCATGGCCCCTTCTCCGACTCTGCTTCCCAGAGTCCGAGGGTGCGCCGGAGACCGACGCGTCCGCTAAGCCAGGGATCAGATACCGCCCAGCGCTGACGCCCTTCAGCAACGCCTGCAAGGCCTGGAGCGCGCCCACTGCTGCAACAGGTGCCCCGGCCAATCGCATTGGAGCGCAAACCGCTCGGTCGAACATCCAGGCGGGAAGCTCGAGACACCAGCGTGACTGCTCATCGGCCAGGCAGCAGCGCAAAACGTCTGCCCCGCCCCTCCTGGTCACCTCATGGATACGGACAATCCGCCCAGCCCATGGATGCCAGGAATACGCGACCTCCCGTTCCGCGATCCCGTGGGTGTTCCGTCGTCTCGTTCTACAACACCGTGCGGCCTCATTCGCGCATCGCCTGGCTGACGCTAGCCGCCTATGCCGCCAAGTTCTCACCGCAACGGGCCACGGCGCTCCGTATCGACGGCTCCGCGCCATGGCCCGTTGCTACGTCGGAGCAGATGGACAAAATCACCGGTCAGACTCCAGCCCTGGCTGGATAAAAGTCGGGGGCAACGTCAGCCCACCTGCGGCGGCGAGCGTGTCGGATGGTTGGGTTTCGGAAAGCGCGGCGCCCACCACAGGGGCGGCCGCGGCCGAGAGCGTGTCATCCGCCTGAGTGACGGCCAGAGACCCGGTGACCGGATTGGCGACGACCGTGCCGCTGGCAACGAGAGCGTTGTCGTCCTGAGTGATGGACGCGGCGCCCGCGACAATCGGGCCGCCCGAGGCTGAGAGGGCGTCGTCAGTTTGCGTGGCAGCGAGAGGGGCCGCGACGAAGCGCACACACCGGGAGAAGAAGGCTCTCGAAAGCGAATCGATCGGTGCGGCCTGCAAGCCGCGCGTCTGGTGCGAAGGCACCAAGGCGGAACACCGTTCTCCGACCGCATCATTGCCAATCGATGTGATCAACGCTATTCGGAAGCATTGCGGGCGAAGTCTCCGCTGTCCTGTTCCCTCCGCCAGCCCGCGAAACGCACCGCGATCCTGGGGGCGTATCAGCGATGCACCATTTGTTTTCGCGGCGGGAGTTCATCGCGTCGCTATCGGCAACGCTCGCCGCTTCCGGCCATGGATGGGCCCATGCCCAACCAATCTCCCAGCAACAGCTCGATCAGATTACACGGGTGGCGATTCATCCAGCCGTCAACGTGGCCCGAGTCGGCAACAGTCGCGATGCCTTCTTCTTCGGTCCCGACATGCCGGGCAGCGTTCCCCATGGTCCGTTCAAGGACCCGAGCGGCGCCGTCGCCAAGCAGGCGGCCTTGTTCCGCCTGTTCGGCTATGATGCGCAAAACCGCGTGATTTGCGAGCTGACCTCCCGCGATGCCGACATTTCCTGGCGTGTTGCGGTCGCTAACACCAAGGCGCTTTGGTACAATGACGACGTCGCTTTCGATTTGGAGGGCGCACCAGGAACCGAGCGACGCAACGACGATGTCGCGGACCGCATGAGCCTTGCGGTGTGCGCAACACCTCGCACGCTCAAAGGGCCAGCGGCAGGTCCGCTTCCTCTTGATGGCGGCCAGTTCTACAACATTCCGATCGCGCTTGGCGAAATCCTGACGGATGCCGAGGGCCGGCTGATCGTGCTGCCCGGCGCCGGGGCAGCCTATTCGCGCCCCGGCGCGCCCCCCATGAGTGGTTTCGCGAACAATGACGGCTGGGTGGATGACATATGCGATGGGCCCGTCGGCGCCACCCTCCGCATCGGCGGCCGGGTGCTGAAAGCAGACCCGGCCTGGGTCCTCTGTGTTCCTCCCAACTACGCTCCGGCCGTCCCAAGCAGCCTCGTTACAGTCTATGACGCCGTCGAATCAGTCCTGGTGGGCGCCGGTATCCGCACCGCGTGGGATACGGTCTTCGAGCGCGACGTCTGGCCGATCTTTCAGCGCATGTCCGACCTGCAATGGGTCAATGAAGGCTATTTTCGGCGCTATGGGTTCGGCGCTCCGCACGATTGGATTCGGCAGGATTGGCGTGAGCGCCTGGCGAATGCGTCGGTGGAGAACGCTTCCCTGCGTGAAAGCGTCTTCGCGCTGTTCCGCGATCCCGCGTTCACCAAGGTGCAGCCGAACACGGAACCGCAGCTCTATGGCGACAAGGTCGTTCTGCCGCCGGACGCTCTTGAGCCACGGCAATGGCTGGCCCTGACGCCGCTGCAATACTACCACCTGAAGGCCTGGTCCCAAGGGCGATTCATCCTGCGCGGCGGGGTGAATCCTGTCCGCATCGAAGACTGTCCGTTGCAGGAGCGTCCGGCGGCGCTGGATCGGGCGGTCCTCGATGCCTGCATTGGCGGAGCCCTGCATCCGGGGATCGAATTCCCGTGGATCGTGCGCATTCCCTGGATCTGGACCGCGGAGATACGCCTGAAATCCCGATCGCATGACGTGGACCTGACCGATTACGGCGCCACCCTCACCGCGCCCGTGGCGACGTCGAGGCAGGGGCCGCTGTCGCGGATCGGACCCGGCGGCATCACCCAGTGGATGGGCGTGCCGTGGCATGCAGACGCCTCGAGCTGCCGGTTCGGCTACGAGAAGGCGATTTCCCCCGTCCTTCCCGGCTTCTGGCCCGCCCGCATCCCGAACGGGGTGCTGGCCGAGGCTGATTATGAGATCGTTATGAATACGGCCCGATCCCTGGACGAGCGCCGCGCCGCGTTTGCCCGGCGCCGGGACTGGGAGCGGTTTATTTCCGCTCCCACCCGTCCCCCAATCCTGGCTGCCATGGTACAGGAGTGGTTTCGGCTCGGCGTGGTGACCGATCGTCCCGGTCCTACGGACGGATATTTCCCCGCGACCATGAAGGTCGAGTCCGGCGTGGGCTTCGTCCACGAGCCGGATGTGCTCTATCCGGCCGGGGCGATCTTCCCGCAGCTTGGGCGCTTCCCCCTGGTGGTCGCGAATTCTGACGACAACAGCCTTCGTCTCGTGAACGCCGAAGAAGAGGTTTCCGTCATGCAGCTCTCTGCGCCGCTTGAACGGCCGGAAGGCATTGCGCGGGGGCTCGACGGAAACATCTATGTATGCTGCATGAACGGCAACGTCGTGCGCCGGGTGACGCCGGAGGGCGAGACCACCCTGTTCGCCAAGGGTTCCTTCGCCTCGCCGGTGAGCATCGCCTGCGATCGGGCAGGCAATTTCTATATCGCCAATTTCGTCGGGAAGGGCTTCATCACCGTCGTGGCGCCCGATGGCAAAAGCCGCGTGCTGGTGTCGCCGGAGGCGGGACTGACATTTCCTGTCGGCGTGGCCATGACGCCGGATGGTGCGCTGCTCGTCAGTTGGGGCGGCGCATTCGTGGCGCGCGTCGATTCGAGTACAGGAAAGGTGATCAACCCACACTGGATCACGGGACTGAACAATCCCCGTCAGATGACCTTCGATACGTCTTATCGGCTCTATGTGGCCGACCAGGGAGACAATGCAGTCCGGCGCTATGATCCTCTCGGCACGCCCATTCCGCTGACGCTGAGAGGGGCACAGCTAACCAGGCCGTTCGGCTTGGCATTCGACAGCACAGGTCTTCTGTTCGCCACGGTGACACGCGGCACCCTGGTGAAAAAGATCCGCATCGACGGCGACGACGCGGTCGTGTCTGATTTCGCCGCGGGCCTGCCCAATCCCGGCGGGATCGCCTTCATCGGGTGAGGGACTGTGACGTCCTGATCGTCGGGGCAGGGCCGGCGGGCTGCGCCACGGCAATGCTGGCCGCACGCAGCGGCCTATCGACGGTGGTGCTCGATCGGCCGCGGCCGGCGCAGATGTGGGCGGGGGAAAGCCTGCCGCCGGGCATGGGGAACCTCGTGCGCTCCGTGTTCGGCGCGGACATCCTCTCCGAGAGCGATCATCGTTGCGCGGTCGGCACCCGCTCGGTTTGGGGGAGCACTGCGCTGGTCGAGACCGATTTTCTCGCCAACCCCCTGGGCGAAGGGTGGATCCTCGACCGCGCGCGATTCGACGCGGCCGCAAGGAAGGCAGTTCTTGCCCAGGGCGCCGATATCGTTCAGGTCCGCCATATCGGACCGCTGACGCAAGGGCTTTCGGCCTGGCATCTTGATCTCGGTGACGGAGCCAGCTTGCGCACGCGGTTTCTGGTGGACGCGTCGGGGCGGTCCCGCATTCTGCTCCGGCGGCTGAGCATTCGCAGGATTGCCGCCGACCGGCAGATCGCGATTCTGTCCGTCTATCCCGATGATGGGGATGGCTATTGTGGCACCACGGTGGAAGCGGTTGCGGAAGGCTGGTGGTACACGACCCCACTTCCATGCGGCCGGCGGGTGCTGGCCTACGTGACCGATACGGATCTCTGGCAGCATGGCACGCGGAACTGGCACGCGCTTCTGAGGCAGACGCACCATGTCGGCCGATGTGCTGGGCGTAGAGCACTGTCCGCCTGGCCGAACGCCTATCCCGCTGGGACGGCTCAGGCCGAACACCTGGCTGGTGAGAACTGGCTCGCTGTTGGTGACGCCGCCATGTCCTTCGATCCTCTGTCTTCCCAGGGCCTGGCGAGCGCTGTCCTGATGGGTGCAAAGGCGGGGGATGCGATTGCTCGTCCGAATCGCGATGCTGCGTTTGAAGCGTGGGCGGAGGACTACCGCATGCTCTTCGCCGAACACGCTGACCTCAGAACGTATTATGCCGGCCTGGAAAGACGATGGCCGGACTCCGCTTTCTGGCCGCGCCGGCAGGAAACAGGCAATCAGGCCCGTGCTTTGCGCGGGATGAGCCGTGCGATCATCTCGCGAACATCGGAGCAGCTCTCAAGCGCCTCGAGCGCATCGAGCACGTCCTTGGTCTGCGATTTCCCAAGCACACGGGAGAGCGCGTCGTCGGCAATGGCGCGCAGCTCAGCCATCGGCAGCCGGTAATCGGGCACGCCCTCGATGGCTCCATCATAGACATAGGTCGTTCCGGCATCCACCTCGAGCCGAAGCGAGCGCCAGTCGCGTGATCGCGCCGGATCAGCGAAGGTGTCGATCACTGTCTTGCGGACCAGGGCGTTGATATCGGCCGCGTCGTGATCATAGGCGTCGTCAAGAGAATAATGGCCGCGGGCAAGCATCGTTGCGACACCGAATGCCGTAGCGCCGCGCGTCGCCTCACGCCCATGATAGGGGCCCAGATTGGCGCCGTCGCAAAGCTCGCACCAGCGGTTGATCGTGATTCTGATCGCCGTGATCCGCTCGGGTGCGATCCGATGCCGCTCACGAAGCGTTTTGGCTGCATCCACAAAAGCCAGGTTGTTGAAGTGAACCGGATAGCGCTTGTAGATATGCTCAGGAGTTTCCCAGACATGACCAAGACGGTCGGAGACCCGGCCGGCAAAGTCGATTCGGCCGAGTTCCTTTTCAGAAAGCTCGGAGAAGCGATGATAGAAACCCGCGCGGCCTTCGAAGGTGGTTGGGGCGGCTTCCGCCCGAAAGCTTGCCAGTTGCGCCGCGAGATACCCGACACGGCTCGCATTGGCGAGCGCCCAGTGATATTCTGCCGTTCCGGCCCAGAGACACTCGGCGAGGCCCGAGGCGAGATTGGCCGCGTGAGAGAGCGCCCAGGCGGTGGACTCCGTATCGAGCTTCATCAGCTTCGCAGCACTTGCTGCAGCACCGATCGCGCCATAGACCGCACCGGCCTGTGATGTCTCCATCCCCCATTCGGGCGCGGTCTCCAGCCCGACGATGGCGAGTGCGAGCATCGCCTCGGTCCCGGCCAGAATGGCGGTGAGGAAATCCTTGCCGGTGCTCTCCATGCGCTCGGCGAGAACGAGGGCGACGGGAACAATGACTTGATAGGGGTGGCTGCCGCTTGCGACATGCATCTCCTGTTGCTCGAGCGAACAGAACATCGCGGCATTGACGAAAATGGCTGTCGCCGTGGGAACTTTAAGACCATCACCGAAGATCGTGCTGGGACCTTTCTCCCCATCCCGGCGTGCCATCTCCAGCGCGATTTTGGTCTCGGGCATTGCAAAGCCGGCGACCCCGCCCGCAACCGACTGAAAAACTCCTTCAAGACACGCCTTGCGCACGACCTCCGGCACATCGTCCCAACGCAGCTCGGCAATCCAGCGCCCGACAAGCTGGGAAAGGGATCGAGGCGTGACAACGGCACCCATTTCTTGATCTACCCTCCATCTGCGCGGATCCGCGAAGCCTTCCGGCGCGAGAAAGGAACAAACACGTGCGCCCAAGCCTACTATCCAGAGATAGCTGATTGCCTCGCCGTAGGCCGGTTAACAGCTCCCTTGTGGTGTGTGTCCGCCGCCACGCTATCCGAGGCTTGTCGTTCCGTTTGGATCTCTCGCTGTGGCTGTGCGCTGCGCCCACGACCGCCGATCTGTTGCACGGCGCGCGCAAAATAAACGCCCGCGAGGATGATGGCACCATAGACGATCTTTACGGCAGCCGTATTGAGCCCGAGCACCGGCAGAAGCCCGGCAAGCACCGTGAGTGTGCAAGCCCCTGCCACGGTGCCCCATGAAGAGCCCGTACCCCCGAGCAGTGCAGTACCGCCGAGAGCGATTGCCGCGATGGCGCCGAAGAGATAATCCCCACCCATGCCGACATAGGCTGTCTGAATATATCCGGTGAGGAGCACACCGGAGAGGCTGGCAGTGGCCCCCGAAATCACATAAGTTGCAAACTTCACACGTTCGACATGAATGCCTGCAAGCCGCGCTGCGCGTGCGTTATCGCCCACCGCGTAGATGCACCGCCCGAGACCGGTTCGGGACAGGATGAAAGCGGCCACGACCGCGAGCGCGAGCCATACGAGCGTAATGTCCGGGAATGGGCCAATTCTTGCATTCGCAAAATGCTCGATCCCGTCGGGCACGACATCCCCGCTGCTCTGCAATGTGCCCACCGCGACGAGATAGCCCTCGATCAGGCCGCCGACACCGAGTGTCACGATCAAAGGAGGCGCCCTCAGGAAGGTGACGAGCAGTCCGTTGATCGCTCCCAGGATCATGCCAAGCAGGACGACCAGGAGCAGGATGAGCAGCAGGCCGATGTGAAGGCTGCGATGCATTTGCGAAAGTGCGATACCGCCGAAATCGATCAGCCAGGGCACGCTCAAATCGAGACCGCCGGCGATGATCACGAGTGTCTCGCCCATCGCGGCGAGACCGACAAAAGCGGCGAAGATGGAGAGCGTTCGGACGTTCGATAGTGACGCAAATCCCAACGAGTGCGCGGTGGCTGCGGCAAAGAGCACCACTGTGAGCACAAAGGCGCCGACAGTCGCCGGTTGGCGGCGTGCCGCAGAAACGGCCCTTCGGCCCATCCTGATCGCGGTGGCGAGGGGCAATGTTCTTGCTGGCGCGGCCGGATTCATTTCAGGCCTGCTTCGCCAAGCGCGAACGAATACCGATCACGACGATCAGCAGCCCGGCTGAGAGAACAATGGAAACCCAGGGCGGCAAGACGAGAACGGAGGTGATGCCGTCGATGAACGTGAGAATGAAAGCGCCTGCGACCGCCAGGCCAACGCCGCCGGCCCCCCCTTCGAGACTGATGCCGCCGAGCACACAGGCTTCGACCGAAGAAAGGATGTATCCATCGCCGATGGTGGCATCTCCCGTGCCGGTGATCAACGCCAGGTAGATCCCGGCCAGTGCGGCGAGCAGACCCGCAATGGCGTAGACACTGAATTTCGTCTTCCTGACGTTGACACCGCTGAGCCTGGCCCGCGCCTCATCGCTGCCAATGCTGTAAATGTGCCGGCAGAGATTGGTGGAGCGCCAGTACCACCAGACGGCTAGGGTGAGAACGAGCAGCAGGATCGAGGTAGGAATGAAATTGGTCACGTTCTGCGCCCAGGCACTGAGCGCGGGCGGTGTGGCTCCGCCGGCAGAAGGAAGAATTTGCAACGCGATACCGTCATAGATCGCCCAGGTGCCAAGCGTGGCGATGAAGGGCTCAAAATTGCCAACCACGACGAGTGCGCCGTTGAATGCCCCCAATATGAGGCCAACCAGTGGGACCAGCACGAGTCGCCATGCGCTTGCGCTGTCGGCACCGACCCAGGTGGCGGTGAGGACAGTGGCGACCACCATCGTGCCGCCGACGGAAATATCGATGCCACCCGTGAGCAGGACGATGCATTGCGCAATGCTCACCAGGATCAGGGGAAGCGCGGTCTGAATCGTGAGCGCAATTTGCGGCTTTGTGAGAATGTCCGGCTGGAGCAGAACGTCCACGAGGAGAAGGATGACAAACAGAGGGACCATCACGAGCGCCCCTTCGGATGGGCGCATTGTGAGAGGCCATACGCCGTGCCGCTTCGTCGGGGGAAGCGTGAGTTCTGCTGCCATGGATTTCAGCTCGCTGCGTCTTGGGCGTGAGGACGGGTTCCCGCACCGGCGGCTGGCTGGCCAGACGCGCAACGCAGAAGCCTTTCCTCATCCCAAGCCTCCGCCGGCGCAGTTCCTACGATGCGCCCTTCGTGGAGAACCAGGATCCGGTCACAGACATGCAATGTCTCGGTGAAATCCGTCGAATAGAAGATCACCCCCATGCCTTCGTCCGCGAGGTGGGTCACAAGTCTGTAGATATCGGCCTTGGTTCCCACATCCACGCCTCGTGTGGAGTCGAAGAGAATAAAGACCTTCGGCTCACCGAGAAGAGCCCGCGCGAATATCGTCTTCTGCTGATTGCCGCCGCTGAGCGTGGCCACCTGGTTGGGCAAGCGTTGCGGATCCAGCCCAACTCGAATCGCACCCGAGCGCGCGGTCTCATGCTCGCGGCGCGGGTCGAGGACGCTGAACCCCCGCGTAAGCGCGGGGAGAACCGAGCATGTGATATTGAACTGAACGCTGTGACGGAGAAACAATGCCTCCGTCTGGCGGTCCTCGGGCACCATGAAGACCCCATACTTCTGAGCCTCCGCCGGTGAGCGCGGTGCGTAGCGCCAGCCGGCAAGCGTGATCGCTCCTTCATATCGAAGGTCACCGGAAAGGCTCATCAGCAACTCTCGCTGGCCCTGCCCCGGCAGGGCCGTCACGCCGAGGATTTCGCCGGCCCCGAGCGTGAAATCGATCGGTCCGAGCCCTGCGCCGACGCGCAGGCGATCGACCTGCAGAAGCGTGCCGCTCCGGGCCTCGCCCTCGCGCTTGGGATAGAGACGCGCGAGGCGACGGCCGAGCATGGCTTCGATGAGATCGTCCTCGCTCACGCTCTCGTCGGCTTT
The DNA here is from genome assembly GCA_030044345.1 of Acetobacteraceae bacterium. GTDB lineage: Bacteria > Pseudomonadota > Alphaproteobacteria > Acetobacterales > Acetobacteraceae > JAKAWQ01. Next base: position 9,973 of record JASHVY010000356.1, read on the forward strand.
CGCCGCGAACACGGTCCTTCCCGAACGCAGGACAGTGACCCGATCGGCGATCGCCTTGACCTCCTGCAGGCGATGAGAAACGAACAGAACCACACTGCCGGCATCCGCGATACGCCGTGCCTGGTGGAGAACCCATTCCGCATCGGCAAGGCTGAGGGCAGAGGTCGCCTCATCGAGAATCAGTACATGTGGGGAGGCTGCAATCGCCTTGGCGACCTCGAGCAATTGCCGATCTGCCACGGAGAGGGTTGCGACCTTGGCCGACGGGTCGAGCCGGCGGGCGCCGAGCCCTTCCATGAGCGATGCGTACCGCAAACGAAGCGCGCGCGTACGCAACCGCCGGTGCCACCCGATGGGGAGGCGATCAAAAAGCATATTCTCCGCGACCGTGAGTGCCGGGATCAGGCTCGATTCTTGAAAGACCGTGCGGATGTTGGCGCGCAGCGCCTCCGCCGGACTACCCAGCCGGAGGGATTGGCCATCGAGGATGACCTCGCCGCCGTCTCGCGAAATCACCCCCGAGAGCACGCGTATGAGCGTCGATTTTCCGGCACCGTTCTCTCCGAGGATGCCGTGCACCTCGCCACGCCGTGCCTCAATGGATCCGTCCGACAGCGCCCGGACCCCGCCGAAGCTCTTCTCCAGGTGGCGGACCGAAAGACCCGGCCCGCAACACGGCGTGGGATGCATGATAGGACTCCGGGCGCCGTCGCCCTAACCTTTGAGGGCATCATCGACGGAAAGGCCGAGATCGCCCCCGGTCACCGGCAGCACCAGCGAAGAAGGAGCATTGGGGAAATAATTGACCCCGGCCTTGAGCACCACCTGGTGATAGGCATCACCATCGAAATGGACGACTCCTTGCTGCGTAACAAAATAATCCTGCTCATAAGTCGTAATCGCTTGAGTTGGCTTCGGTCCGCCCGAGAGCTGCTTGAGCATCTGGACGAACGCATAGGCACCAACCCATGACGGCGCTGGCCACATATAGCAGGCCATGTTCTGGGTCACACAGGTTTCAGCGCTGATGGATGTATCAAGGCTTGCACAGGCGGGAGGCTTCAGGCCGGCGCGAGCGAAGGCCTGATATTCGGCGCTGCAATACCCTTGGCTGACGACACCGACGATGTTGCGATGCGCTGCGAGCAAACCTGAGACCTGCTGCAGTTCGGGCCCCGGCGCGCCGTTGCCGACAAACGTTCCCACGATATGAATATTGGGAAATTGCCTGAGCACCGACTGATAAGCGTGGATCCTGATCACCGAGGAGGGAGCGCCTGGAATTCCTTCGTCCAGAATGACATCGCCCTTTTCGTGAATCACGGCCGCAAGCCACCGGGCCATGTTCTCCGCCTCAGCTTCGTCATTCTCACGAACCTGGACTGCACAGGGTGCGGTCAGTGTCTGGTCAAACGTATAGACGACGATGCCGGCGGCGCAGGCGGCCATGACCGTCGGGTTGAGCGCGGTGGCTGACGAAGAATCGATAAGAATCCCCGCGGGCTTCTTGCGAATGATCGTCTGCAACGATGCCGTCTGCGACGTTACCGTGTTTTCGGAGTTGACGATAACGAGATTGACCGTTTGGTCGTATGGCGGTCGCGCCGCGATTGCGCGAATGGCATTCTCCATCTGGGCGCGCCAAGGATTGCCGATATAATTATTGCTCACATAAATCGTCAATTTCTTGCCTGAAGCGTCTGCCTGCGCTTGTCGGCTTGCCAAGAGAGCAGCAGCCCCATATAAGCTGGCGAGCACGGCGGAAACCGCCGCTATGCTCGCAATCTGCCTGGACAATCCGCGGAAATTGAACGAGATGGCCATGGCTGTTTCTTCCTCCCATTTTCTCGTTTTCATTCTCAGACCCACGAAGCGGGTCTGGCCTTAGGCGTCCATATGAACCGCGATTGGTGGGAATTGCATTTAAGCTGACAACGACCCCTCAACCTTCATGGAACGGTTCTACCAGGTGGGGAGTCCTGGAACATGCATTCGACAACTAAATAGCGATGTGCTGGCACACAAATAAAGTGTTCTTCGATCGGCATCTCCCCAATTGAAGTTGGCGCACTCCTCAGGTACCAGGATCACACCCAGAAGCTCTCCCGCGCCGCTGAATACGTGCACGCCCCCAGGGCCGCAGCAGAACAGATTTCCTTCGCTGTCGATCTTCATGCCATCCGGCGCGCCTGGTCCTTCTCCACGGACTTCTGCCCACACTTCTCCACCGACAAGATCCTGCCCATGGATCTCATAGCGGCGGATGTGCATTCTTGCCGAATCATTGACATACAGAACCGACTCGTCCTTCGTGAAGCAGAGTCCGTTTGGACGATCGAAGTCATCGGCTAGTCGGACGATAGAGCGATCACGCGGGTCAACCCGATAAACTCCCTGCACCTTCTGTGATTGCGGACGCTCAATGCCGACGCCCGCAAGGCGGCCATAGGGCGGATCCGTAAAGTAGAGCCTTCCGTTTCTATCGACGATGATGTCATTGGGGCTGTTGAGTTCGATGCCTTCGTAATGGCTGGCAATGATCGTCAGGTTGCCATCGGTTTCTTGTCGCACCACCCGGCTCGTTGAATGCTCACAGGTAATCAGACGATGTTCATGGTCAAAAACATTGCCGTTGGCCTTATTGCTGGGCTCGCGATAGATCCCGCTCTGGTCGTTTTTGGGGTCGAAGAAATACATTCGGTCAGCGGGGATATCGCTGAAGATGACGATGCCGTCATCCCCGTGCCAGACCGGGCCTTCGATGAATTGAAAGCCGTTCGCGCGCTTGCGGACCGGCTCATTGCCGACAATGTGCTTCAATCGCTCATCGCTTATCGCGAGATGCTGCATGACGAATTTCTTCCTCTCGGTCTCATGCCTTCTGCAGGAGACTGTCCTGAACAAGGTGGTAGCCGTTGTGGACGATCTGTCCTGCCAGCTTCTTCGCCTCTTCGAAAGCCGGATCATGCTCGGGGCTTGCAACCCATTTTCGCCGCAGCGCCTCGCTCTCGAAAGTGAGCTCGAGGTGAAACTGATAACCGTCTGAGGTGGCTTCGATCTCCTTGCGCTCGGCTTCCGAATATTCCCGAAGCAGGCGGTACCCCACAAAGCCCTGCTGCTTGATGAGCGCCGGACCGTAGATGTTTTTGATCATCTTCTCGAACGCATCGGTGTTGGCGGGAGTGACCCTGTATTTGATTTCGAGCGTGATCATGATCTTGACCTTTTCCGCAGGCTTGCCATTGCAGAATATTCCACCGCCGTACTCGCCACGATGCAGATCTCGTACCGAAGCGCCGACGATAGGGTAGATCCAAGTACGGCGCTCCAACCCGGGAGATGTTGGCGGCATGACAGGAATGACCTTGGGCGGCCGCCCGACTTCAAGCGCTCGGAGCGGCCGCGTGCAAGCGTACCAGACCCGCAACCGAGCCTTACAGGCGCATTTCCAATACGTTATCGATACGACATCCGGTATGTTCGCAGGTCGCCCTGACCTCGTCGACTGAGTTGCCCGCTAAGGCACTGCACGAACATAGATTTTCTCCCTTTCTTCTAGTCTTATAGATTGGTATAATGATAATATGAATTTGTTCAAACCGTCAAGTCTGCTTGACCTGATCCCTTCGGAACAGGACGTTCCGGAATTCACTCCCGCCGCGGGGGACGCGCTCCCCAGTGCTGTCGTTCGGCAAGTTGTACGCAGGCTTGCCCAAGGCCGGTTCCGTCCCGGCGAGCGATTGCCCAGGGAAGACCAGCTCGCACTGCGGTTTGGGGTAAGCCGGACAGTGGTGCGCGAAGCAATGCGTGTTCTGGCGGCCAGAGGACTGGTCGAAGTGCGCCAGGGCAGCGGCACCCGGATAGCGCCCTACGAACGCTGGCATCTGCTCGATCCGACGCTTCTCTTCGAGCTCATGCAAAGCGGCCGCCATATCGACCTGGTGCTCGAGCTTACCGAGCTCCGACGAATATTTGAGGGTGAGGCAGCGGCGCTGGCTGCGGCGCGACGGAGCGAGGCCGACCTCGCCCGCCTCGCCGAGCTATGCGCCGCGATGCCACGAGCGCTTCACGACGCCGAACAGTACACCGCCCTGGACGTCGAATTCCATGACAATGTACTGACCGCAGCTCACAATCGGTTATTGCGCGAGGCCCTTGGGCCGCTAACCGCCGTTCTTTACTCGGCTCGACGTCTCACCAATGAGCACTATATCGCCGCCCATAGCGAAGGCGCACGTGCTTCGCTCATCAGCCATCGCCGCATCCACCAACGGATCGTTCAAGGTCATCCTGCCGCTGCGCGACGGGCGATGATCGCACATATTGCCGAGTTCGAAGCCGATCTCCAGCGTTGCCTCGGGGTCGCACAGAGGAAACCTCTCGTGGTGTCAACCAAACGGAGAAGTCAATCTTCGCGCTCCAGTGATCGTAATAAGGAGTCTTCGTGATCGACTTTGGCTGCGCTCGCCGTCAGACCATGCCGCAGGACAAGCATCGCGTTGCCTCCGGGGGCTCGTTTTCTATCCGAGTGGAGATCCTGGACACCCGAGCACTCATGTGGCCTTGAAATGACGAGATGGTCCTTACCGATCCTCTCTTTCGTTCGACAGCACCCAATTCATGTCGACTCTCTGGTCGGATTTCCAGTCGCGGGTCCTTGGGATAGGAACTCACGGTTGGTGTTGACTACCACATGGATCGAAAGAGCCTCACCCTGATGGGGCGGGCCACCCGCTCAAGCAGACGGAAGCAAACAATCGCAAACAAAAGAGGAGGAAACGGCCATGACGACGAACACTCTCGGGCGACGCCCGCTGCTCTGCGCCTCCGCCGCGGCCTTGCTCGCCGCCGGTACCCCGGCTAGCGCCCCAGCCGCTTCGCGCAAGCTCAAGATCGCGCTCTCCAACTCCTATATCGGCAATAAGTGGCGCATCGAGATGGAGAATCTCTTCAAGGCT
>JASHVY010000357.1 GCA_030044345.1 Acetobacteraceae bacterium
GACTTCCAGCTCGTCTATGCGATCACCAATGGCGGGCCCTTCAACACCACCCAGATCATGGCGACATTGGCCTATCAGGTCGCGATTCCGGGCTCGCAGCTTGGCCAGGGCGCGGCGATCGCGATCGCGATGATCCCGTTCCTGGTGGCGCTCACCGCGCTCAACTATTTCGGCCTGGCAAGGCGAAAATGGCAGCAGGGCCCGGCCAATGAGTGATGACCTACCAATGCGTGGCGACTCATGAGCGAAACGGCCGCCGGCGGGACCGAGCTGCTCTCCTGGGATTCCCGGGCACGGCGAGTGGTGACGGTCTATGTGCCGCTCGCCCTCTTCGTGATCATCCTGCTCTTTCCTTTCTATTGGATGGCGATCACGGCGTTCAAGCCGGACTCGGAGATGGAGAATTACAAGGATTACAGCCCGTTCTGGATTCACTCGCCGACGCTGCACAATTTCGATGTGCTGCTCTTCCACACCCAGTTCCCGCGCTGGATGCTGATCACGATCACGGTCGCGGTCGGCTCGACGATCCTCTCGATCTTCTGCAGCGTGCTCGCCGCCTATGCGATCGAGCGGCTGCGCTTCCACGGTTCGACTCACGTGGCACTCGCGATCTATCTTGCCTATCTGGTGCCGCCGACGATCCTTTTCATTCCGCTGGCGACGATGATCGTCCAGTTCGGGCTCTATAACAGCCCGATCTCCCTGATCCTCACCTATCCGACCTTCCTGATCCCGTTCTGCACCTGGCTCCTGATCGGCTATTTCAAGTCGATCCCGTACGAACTCGAGGAGTGCGCGCTGATCGATGGCGCCTCGCGGCTGCAGATCCTGCGCCGGATCGTGCTGCCGCTTTCGATGCCCGGCCTGATCTCGGCAGGCATCTTCGCCTTCACTCTCTCATGGAACGAGTTCATCTATGCGCTCGCCTTCATCCAATCGACCGCCGACAAAACGGTGCCGGTGGCGGTTCTCACCGAGCTGGTGACAGGCGATGTCTATCAATGGGGCTCGCTGATGGCTGGTGCGCTGCTCGGCTCCGTGCCGGTGGCCCTGTTCTATTCCCTGTTTGCTGAATATTATGTTTCGAGCCTGACCGGCGCGGTGAAAGAGTGAGCGAAGCGGCGCTCAGGCAAAAGGGGAGAGAAAAAGCGTGGCACGATTCAAGGTGGTGACCCCGGCAGGGCTGGACGGCGATTACGGCTACGAGATGGAAGCGCTTGCCCGCATCGATGCCGAGATCGTCGAAGCGCCGGGGACCACCGCGCAGGAATTCATCGCCGTCGCGCGCGATGCCGATGCCCTCTATGCCAAGGGAATTCCGATCACCCGGACGATCATCGACCGGCTCGAGCGCTGCAAGGTGATCACGCTCGGCAGTGTCGGGGTGGATTCGGTCGATGTCGCGGCGGCGACGGCGCGCGGCATTCCGGTCACCAACGTGCCGGACACCTTCATCGAGGAGGTGGCGGACCATGCGATGACGCTGCTGCTCGCGACCTTTCGCAGCCTCGTCGTGCAGGACCGGATGGTCCGCACCAGGCGGTGGAAGGAGGGACGACCAGCCCTTTACAAGATCCCCCGCCTGATCGGCCAGACGCTCGGCTTCATCGCCTTCGGGCATGTCGCCCGCGCGGTCGCGCTCCGGGCGCGGGCGTTCGGGCTGCACATGCTGGCCTATGATCCCTTCGTCGAGGAGCTGGTGATGACGCCCTATGGCGTCGAGCCCGCGAGCCTCACGGAGGTGCTCGAAAAATCCGACTTCATCTCGATGCATGCGCCGGCGACGCCGGACGCCCGGCACATGCTGCGCGAGGAGCATTTCCGGCGGATGAAGAAGACGGCGCTCTTCATCAATACCGGCCGCGGCCCGACGGTGGAGGAGGCCGCGCTGATCAAGGCGCTGGAGCAGGGCTGGATCGCGGGCGCGGGGCTCGATGTGCTCGAGACGGAGCCGCCTTCCGCGGACAATCCCCTGCTCAAGATGGACAACGTGATCCTGACGGCGCATGTGGCTTCGGCCTCCGCGCGCTTCGATCCGGTGCGGCGGCGGCGGGTCGGCCATGAGCTTGCCCTCGCGCTCACCGGCCGCTGGCCGATGAGCTGCGTCAATCCCTCCGTGCTCGCGAGCACCGGGCTCCTTCGCTGGCAGCCGCAATCGATGGAGCGCGGGCCGAATAGCTGACGGTCCGCCAAACGGAGCCCAGGACCAAACGGAGCCCGGCAGGAAGCCGAGAAGGAAAGGAAAAGGATATGAAGGCGGGCGATGCGATCGCGGAAATCCTGAGGCGCGAAGGGATCCGCACCATCATAGGCTATCCGGTGAACCATGTGCTCGAACATGCGGCGCGGGCGGATATCCGCCCGATCATCGTTCGCCAGGAACGGATCGGGTTGCACATGGCCGACGCGATGGCCCGGCTTTCCTCCGGGGCGGACCCGGGCGTCTTCGCCATGCAGCACGGGCCGGGCACGGAGAATGCCTTCGGCGGCGTCGCCCAGGCTTTTGGCGAGTCCGCGCCGATCCTGGTGCTGCCGATGGGCTATCCGCGGCGCATCGCGCATATCCCGCCCAACTTCAACGCGGTGACCAACTTCGCGCATATCACGAAATGGGCGGAGCCGCTGACCAGCGCGCGCGAAATCCCGAACGTGTTCCGCCGTGCCTTCGGGCGGCTGCGCAATGGCCGCGGCGGGCCGGTGCTGGTGGAGATCCCGAACGACATTTTCGCCGAGGAGATCCCGGACGGGTTCGAGTACGCGCCGGTGCCGGCGACCCGCACCGGCCCCGATCCGCAGGCGGTCGAGCGGATCGCGAAAAAGCTCGCCGAGGCGAAACGCCTGGTGATCTATGCCGGCCAGGGCGTGCATTACGCGCGCGGCTGGGAGGAGCTGAGAAAGCTCGCCGAGCGGCTCGCCGCCCCGGTGACGACGAGCCTTCAGGGCAAGAGTGCCTTTCCCGAGGACCATCCGCTCTCACTCGGTTCCGGCGGGCGGGCGATCCCGAAGACGGTGCACGATTTCCTCGCCAACGCGGACGTGATCTTCGGGATCGGCTGCAGCTTCACCGAGACGAATTTCGGCGTGAACATGCCGAAGGGAAAAACGATCATCCAGGCAACGCTCGATCCGAACGATCTCGGCAAGGATGTGCCGATCGCCGACGCGCTCGCGGGCGATGCGGCGCTGACGCTCGCCGCGCTCAATGCGGCGCTCGAGGATCTGCTGCCGCAGCGGCGCGATCCGGCGCCGGTGGCCGCCGAAATCGCCGCGGTGCGCGAGGAATGGATGGCGCAATGGCTGCCGCGCCTCACCGCGAACGAAACGCCGCTCTCGCCCTATCGGGTGATCTGGGACCTCGCCCATACGGTCGATCGGGCGCGGACGGTGATCACGCACGATGCCGGGAGCCCGCGCGATCAGCTCTCGCCATTCTGGGTCTCGCCGACGCCGCTTTCCTATATCGGCTGGGGGAAGACGACGCAGCTAGGCTATGGGCTGGGGCTGGCGATGGGCGCCAAGCT
>JASHVY010000358.1 GCA_030044345.1 Acetobacteraceae bacterium
GTGGATCGCGAGGCGATTCCACCGAAAGCCATATCGATCTAATCCGCAACAGTTTCCAGCAGGTCGCGCAAAGTCCTAAGACAGACATGCATCTCGGCTTCGCGCAGGGCGGCGAAGCCGAGGATGAGCCCCTGGCACGGTCGGCCGTGATGATAGAATTCGGAAAGCGGCGTCAGGACGATCGACTGGCGCCGCGCTTCCTGCGCGAGAAACCGGTCCTCGACGGGGCGGCGCAACCACCAGCTCGTCTGCATTCCGGCATAGCCATCGATGGGTTCCAGCCAGCGGGCAAGATAGATTTGGCAGAGATCACAGAACATTCGCCGCCGCGCGGCATAAAGAAGCCGCATGCGCCGAAGATGGCGGGCGAAATGTCCCTCATCCATGAATGCCGCCAGCGTCCCTTGCAATACAAGAGGGGCATAGGCGCCGGCATAGAAGACGGCGCCTTCCACGCGCTCGGCCAGGGCTCGTGGCAACACGACGAAACCGATGCGGAGTGCCGGAAACACGGCTTTCGCGAAAGTCCCGAGATAGATGGTGCGGCCGGCCGCGTCCAAACCCTGGATGGCCGGCAGGGCGGGGCCGGTGAAATGGTACTCGGCATCGAAATCATCTTCGATGATCCATGCGCCGCTCCGCCGCGCCACCTCCGCGAGCTGCCGCCGATGCTCGACCGTCATGGTGACACCGAGGGGGGCATGGCAGGAGGGCGTAAGATAGATGAGTCGTGGCAGCGTCCCGGGAACAAGATCCGCAACGCGATCCACGTGCCACCCCTGTTCGTCCACGGGCAGCGCAACGACAGAAGCGCCGGCGGCGATGAAGGCGCTATGGGCGCCGGTATAGCCCGGCTCTTCCATCCAAACCGTATCGCCTGGATCGAGCAGCAGCCGTGCCAGGAGATCAAGCGCGGCCTGGGCCCCGGTGGTGACGATCACCTGCTCCGGATCGCACCGCACGCCGCGGGACGTGGCGAGGTTGCGGGCGATCGCCGCCCGCAGCGGGGGATGGCCGGAGATCGAATGATAGCCAAAATAATGCTGCGTCGTTGCCTGAAGCTGGCGCGAAAGAAGCTTGCGCCACGTCTTGAACGGAAACTGGCGGAGATCCGGCGTGCCGGGGTGGAAGGCAACCTGGCCGGGGATGGCTGTGTGGACGATCTGGCCTGCCATCAAGGTCCCGCGGCGGGAGAGCAGATCCGCCGCGCCGGCGTCGGGGACTGCCGGAAAGACGGTGTCCGGCGGTGCGCTGAGCGAGGCGAGGATCTGGCAGCGGCTCCCGTGGCGGGCCACCACCAGCCCATCGCTTTCAAGCTGGGCATAGGCGGCAACCACAGTGTTGCGGGAGACGCCGAGATTTTCCGCAAGCCGCCTCGTCGCGGGCAGCCTTGTCTCCGGTGTCAGGATGCGGTGGACGATGAGGTCCCGGATATAGTCGTAAAGCTGACGATGCAGCGGCATCGTCGCCGAGCGATCGAGAACCGAGCTGTCGAACAGCAGGTCTCCCATCCGGGAAGTGGTCCCTTCGCTTTCGGCCCAACTGGACCTGGATCGAGTATTCACCAGGTCGTTAGCATTACTCAACCAATTTCACGTCCTTCCCACGGAATGTGCGCAAGAACGTACGCCGTTCCTTCGCCCTCCTGCAGTGTGCCCGCCTGGTCCGGCCGGCACGAGCAGGCATTGGTGGCAACCGCCTGGTTGCGGGGATGAAGTCTACGGCTTGCAGCGCATCCAAACTGCGAGAACCAGCCCATGAACTCCCCCATGAACTCCATTGACCAGATTGCCCGCCCGAACGCGCCAGCGCTGCTGAGCGAGGCGTTTGCGCATTGCATCTTTCCGCTGACGAATATGGCGGAGCTCGCCCAGGACGGGCCGACCATCTTCGCGGAGGGATCGGGATCCACGCTGAGCGATGTCAACGGCAAGCTCTATCTCGACATGATGGGCTCCGTCTCGCGTGCCAACTCCCTCGGCTACGGCAACGACGAGATCGCGCGCGCGATGTACGAGCAGGCACGGCGCGCGCACTATGTCGGTACCGGAAGCGCCCTCAGCGAGCCCATGGTCAAGCTCGCTTCCAAGGTCGCATCGCTGGCGCCCGGGCAGCTCTCGAAGATGATGTTCGTGAGCGGTGGTTCGGAAGCGGTGGAAACGGCGCTCAAGATCGCCAAGCAATACCAGCAGCAAAGCGGCAACAAGCCGCGCGCCTACAAGACGATCTCGCGCTGGAACGCCTATCACGGAGCGACGATGGGCGCGCTTTCGGTGACGGACTGGCTCGGGGTGCGCGAGGTCTTCGATCCTCGCGTGCCGGGCCATAGCTTCGTTGCCAATCCTTCCTGCTACCGCAATCCCTATGGCATGGAGGATGACGAAGCCTATGCGGAGCTCTGCGCCAAGCATCTCGAGCGTCAGATCCAGTTCGAGGGGCCGGATCTGGTGGCAGCCTTCATCGGCGAGCCGATCATGCAGGCGAACGGCGTGCAGATCCCGCCCAAGAGCTACTGGCAGCGGGTGCGGGAGATCTGCACCAAGTACGGCGTCATGATGATCGTCGATGAGGTCATCTGCGGATTCGGGCGCGTCGGCTACTGGTTCGTGTCGGAGTATTTCGGCATCGAGCCGGACATCATGACGATGGCGAAAGCGATCACGGCCGGCTACGCGCCCATGGGCGCCGTGATCACGCGGAACGAGATCGCAGACGCGATCCCGCTCTTTCGCCATGTTCACACCTTCAGCGGCCATGCCGTTGCCTGTGCCGCGGCCAATGCGGTGATCGCCATCAAGGAGCGCGAGGGGTTGATCCCCCGCGCACGGGAGAACGGCAAATATTTCCTGGCCGCGCTCAAGGATGCGGTCGGCAGGCACCCGATCGTGGGCGACGTGCGCGGCCTCGGCCATTGGCACGCGATCGACTTCACGGCGGACAAGAAGACGCGCGCGCCCTTCGCTGACGACACGGTGAGGGCGGTGGTGCGGCGGATGCGCGAGCTCGGGGTCATCGCGGGCGCCATGGGCACGGCGGTGGAGATGGCGCCACCGCTGATCGTGACCCGGGACGAGCTCGACCGCGCCGTCGCCGTCGCCGCCCAGGCCATCGAGGAAACTGCCCGCAGCCGCGGACTGGGCTAGATCAATATGGCTTCTGGTGGATCGCTTCGCGATCCGCCAAGGCCCAAGGGCAAGCCGTGAAATTGATCGAGAAAACAAAGCGAGAGCGTGATGATCAAAAATCATCACGCTCTAAGCGGCCAAAGCCGGCCTCTCCAACCGGATCTCGGCAAGCGGCGGATCCCTGAAGCAATCGCCCCGGAGAATGGTGCTGGTCATGCGCCGGAGCGGTCGGCGCTCGCACGCGCTTGCGCAGACCGTTCTCTGGATTTGCTTCACGGATATCTTCACGCGATCAAAGGCGGAGTGCCGCACCCCGCAGCCGCGCCATCGCGCCCCGGCGGAGGCGAGTTCCGGCAGGATCCCGCCAGGACAGTGATTTCCGGATTCTCTCCGGCATCGGCCGGTATCCCCACAATCGCCATTTGCCATCAAGTGTCCAGAGTTCCGTGTTTTGTCTTTGCCTGTCGTCCGCAAGCCTGGCGGCCGGGCAAGGTTCGCGAAGCAGACCATGACCATGGACGCAGGCTCCGCTTGCGTCGTGGTCCGCAGCCATATTGAGGGCATTGATGATCTGGCGTCGTGCGCGCTCCCCCAGCCCTCCTGGCCGGATGGAACGCGTTTCCACGTGGATCGCCTTCTTCATCTCGGGATTCGGCACTGCCGCCTGGGCTCCGCTCGTGCCCTTCGCGAAGGCACGGGTTGGCCTCGGGAACGGGACCCTCGGGCTTGTGCTTCTCTGCCTCGGCGCGGGCTCGATCATTGCGATGCCGCTCTCCGGCACGGCCACTGCCCGCTTCGGGTGTCGGGCCGTGCTCCTCACGGCAGCCGGCCTGATGTGTCTTACCTTGCCGCTGCTCACGATCGCGAGCAGTGCTTCTTTCCTGGCTGCAACATTGTTCCTGTTCGGCGCAGGCGCCGGCTCTCTCGATTGCACGACGAATATTCAGGCCGTCATTGTCGAACGGGCATCAGGCCGCCCGATGATGTCGGGCTTCCACGCGCTGTTCTCCATCGGCGGTATCGTGGGCGCGGCCATGGTCAGCGTCCTGCTCTCCTTCCGGGCAACCCCTTTCTTGTCGGCCCTCGGCGTCGCCATCGGCATCGTGTTCGCCATGTCGCGTGCGGAAGCCCATTTTCTTCGTTACGGGGCGGCCGGGAAGGGCCCGCTCTTCGCAATCCCTCGCGGCATCGTGCTCTTCATCGGTATTCTCTGTTTCGTCGTCTATCTGACGGAAGGATCGGCGCTTGACTGGAGTGCCGTTTTCCTGACGTCCGTGCGCGGTGTGAAGCCCGCTTATGCCGGCCTCGGTTACGTTGCCTTCGCATCGATGATGACGCTCGGCCGGCTGGGTGGAGACGGCGTCGTGCAGCGGTTCGGGCGCGGAAAAATCGTCGTCATGGGCGGGCTCGTTGCGGCCGGCGGCCTGGCGCTCGTTGCCCTGGTGCCGGGCTGGACGATCGGGCTTCTGGGATATGCCCTGGTTGGCGCCGGCTGCGCCAATCTCGTGCCGATCCTCATCACCGCGGCCGGCGGTCAGAAGGATATGCCGGAACATGTCGCGGTGCCCGCGGTGAGCACGCTCGGATATGCGGGCATGCTCGCCGGCCCGGCGGCAATCGGTTTCCTCGCCCATGCCGCGAGTCTCTCCACGGCATTCCTGATCGTGGCGCTCCTGCTCCTGGGCGTCGCCATGAGCGGGTTCATCTTGCGAACACGCATGACATGACGAAGGCGCCAATGACGTGGGAAAATGAATGGCGGGAGCGGGAATGCGTTCGCTCCCCTTCGCG
>JASHVY010000359.1 GCA_030044345.1 Acetobacteraceae bacterium
GGCGTAAAAGAACCCTTCCTCGGCAACAGCGCCGGTGATCGCGAGATTGGTGACGCCGGCCTGCACCGTCGCGACCCGATCGGCATAATCGATGGAGAGAATACGGTTCATGCGCATCAGGCCGATGACGACGGCATCGGCGAGCGGCAGCGCCCCACCGGAAAGGCTCGTCCCCGCGCCCCGCGGCACCACCCGGACACCATTCGCCTGACAGAAACGGAGGATGGCGGCGACCTGCTCGGTCGTCTCCGGCAGCACCACCGCCAGGGGTGGCTGCCGGTAGGAGGGCGTCCCGTCGGTCTCGTACGCGCGCAGACGGACCGGCTCGCCGATCACCGCCCTCTCCCCGGCGACGTTCTTGAGGCCCGCGATGATTTCCTCGCGCCGGGCGAGCACGTCTTCCTTCGGTTCGGGCTGGACGGTCACGCGCGACCTCCGCTTACTCGGGCGCCTTGGGAATTTCCCAAAGAAGGATGGGCCGCCCGGTCCGGCGCCGCAAGCTCCGGCGCGGCAAGCGCCCTGTCTAGCCTTGGCGGGCCTTCATGCGGGGGTTCTTCTTATTGATGACATAGACCCGCCCATGCCGCCGCACGAGCCGGCAGTTCTTGTCGCGAGTCTTGGCCGAGCGGAGGCTGTTGCGGATCTTCATGGCGCGATTATCCCATTGCCGCTCTCCAGGCATTTCCTGGAAACGGAAGCGCGGACCTAAGCGGCGGGCCAGGCCCTGTCAAGCCACAACCGCCGACAACCCCCCACCGGGTGGGTCCGTTGACACGGGCTGGCGGTCGGGCTGCATTTCCGCTTCACATTGGACGTCGGGGACGGAGCGCGGGTGGCCGGAAGACCGAGCGGAAGTGCGGCAGGCTTCCTTGCGATGGCGTTCGTCATTGTCGGCCTCGCCGGGATTTTCGGCACCTATGCCGCTCCTGTGCCTCTTGGGCGCGCCCTTGTCCGCGAGGCCGCGCTCGATCAGGTCCTCCTCGCCGCTTCGGCTCCGGATGAAGCATCCCGGCTCGCTGCGCTGCGGCCCGTGCTCGGTGACAGCGCGGATGCGGTGCTGAGCGGACCCGGCACGCTTCCCGAGCGGGTGGCCCGCGAACGGGCACGGATCAGGGCGGCGTTCGAGCGGCAGGCAGCGGGGCTTGCCATGCGGCTTCGGCTGCTGATCGGTGTCGTGACCCTGGCCGCCGGCCTTTTCGGTCTCGCCATGCTCGGCGTCGGCCGCCCGGGAGGGTAGGTCGTCCAGCTGACGGTCGGGCGCGGGCTGGGAGAAGGATCGCTTAAACCTGGTCCCGCACCGGCTCGGTGGTTGAGCGCGGAAGGGGTTTGCGCCATTCCTCGAAGCGCTGCATCGCGACGAAGAATGAGGGAACGAAGAGCACGGCGAGGCAGGTCGAGGCGATCATGCCGCTGGCCACCGTGATGCCGATCGACTTGCGGGAGTTCGCTCCCGCGCCGGTCGCGAGCACCAGAGGCAGCACACCGAGAATGAAGGCGATCGACGTCATCAGGATCGGGCGGAAGCGGGTATGCGCCGCCTCGATCGCCGCCTCCAGGATCGGTTTGCCATGGATGATCCGCTGCTCCCGCGCGACCTCGACAATGAGGATCGCGTTTTTCGCGGAAAGCGCGATCAGGAGAATGAGCCCGATCTGGACATAGAGGTTGCTCGAAACGCCGAGCGGGGTGAGCGCGATCACCGGCCCGAGCAGCGACAGCGGCACGGCCAGGATCACGGAGATCGGCGCGAGCCAGCTTTCATACTGCCCGGCAAGAACGAGATAGACGAGCAGGAGACCGAGCCCGAAGACATAGTAGATTTGGTTGCCGACGATCTTCTCCTGGTAGGACATGGCGGTCCAGTCATAGCCGGTGCCGGGCGGCAGCACGTGGGCGGCAAGATCCTCCATCACGGCAAGCGACTGGCCGGAGCTGTATCCTTGGGCAGGGGCTCCGATGATGGTTGCCGCCGGATAGAGATTATAGAGGGAGATCAGGTTCGGCCCGACCGCCGGCGCATTGCTCAGCACGGCGCCGAGCGGGACCATCTGGCCCTCGTCGTTCTTGACATTGAGCTGTTCGATATCGCCCGGGGTCGCCCGGAACCGGCTGTCCGCCTGGGTATAGACCTGGAACACCCTGCCGAACTTGATGAATTGCCCGACATAGCTGGAGCCGAGATAGGAGCTGAGGGTCGAGAAGACCTGGCCGATCGATACGTGCAGCCGCTCCGCCTTGACGCGATCGACATTCACTTTGATGGCCGGCGAGTCGGCCCGGAAGGATGTGGTGAGCCCTTGCATGCTGCTTTGCGACGCGCCGTCGGCGATGATCGTGCGCGTGAGCGTCTGCAGCTTGTCGAAATCGTCGCTGCCGTCCCGGAGCTCCACCATCATCGTGAAGCCGCCGGCATTGCCGATCCCCTGGATCGCCGGCGGGACGATCACGAAGCCCACGCCGTTCGGCAATGTCTTCAGCGCATTCGTCAGATGATAATAGATCGCCCGCAGACTCTCGGAGGGGCCGCGCTCGCTCCAGTCCTTGAAGATCACGTAAGCGACGCCGCCATTGGCGAGCGTGGCGCTGTTGTCGAGGATGGAGATGCCGCTCACCGTGATCACGTGCGCGACCCCGGATGTGGCGGCCGCGATCTTCTCCACGCCGGCCAAGGCCTGGTTGGTTCGCTCGAGCGAGGCGCCGTTGGGAAGCTGCACCCCGACCATCACGTAGCCCTGATCCTCGATCGGCAGAAAGCCGGTCGGGATCCGGCCGAGCCCAACGAATCCGATTGCCATCAGGATGAAGGCGATCGGCAGCATGATGGCGATATGGTGCGTCATGGCACCGATCAGCCGCAGATAGGGCCGCTCCATCGCGCCATAGACGACATTGAAGCCGCGGAAGAAGACATTGCGCTTCTCGGGCGGCACCGCGGGCCGGAGCCAGAGCGCGCATTGGGTCGGCTTGAGGGTTGCGGCATTGATGGCGCTGATGAGGGCCGTCGCCGCGATCACCAGCGCGAACTGGGCGTACATCTGGCCGGTGAGGCCAGGCAGGAAGGCGGCCGGCACGAACACCGACATCAGGACGAGCGTGATGCCGATGATCGGTCCGAAAAGCTCCTTCATTGCCTGGATCGCCGCCTGCACGGGCGTCAACCCACGCTCGATATGATGCGCGGCGCCCTCGACGACGACGATCGCGTCATCGACGACGATCCCGATCGCGAGCACGATCGCGAACAGGGTGGAAAGATTGATGGTGAAGCCGAGCGCCGCCATCGCGGCGAAGGCGCCGATGATCGTCACCGGAACGGTGGTCGCCGGCACCAGGCTCGCCCGCCAGTCCTGGAGGAAGACGACGATCACGATGAGCACCAGGATCCCGGCCTCGATCAGGGTCTTGTAAACCTCGTCGATCGAGGCCGAAACGAAGAGCGTGGTGTCGAACGGGATGTTCCACTCGAGCCCCTGCGGGAAGGTGGGCGCGAGCGCCTCCATCTCCTGCTTGACCTCATGGGCAACGGTGAGCGCATTCGCCCCCGGCGTCAGGTAGATGGCGATGCCCGCGGATGGGTGGCCATCGAGCGTGAAGGTCTGGCTATAGGTCTGGGCGCCAAGCTCGACGCGGCCGATATCCCTGATTCGGACGATCTGGCCGCCGGTGCCCTGACCGGACTTGACGATGATATTGGCGAATTGCGAGGGGTCCGCGAGGCGTCCCTGGACATTCACCGTGTATTGGAAATTCTGGCCGGGCGGCGCCGGCGGTGCGCCGACCTGGCCGGCCGTGACCTCGGTATTCTGGTTCTGGAGCGCCCGCATCACGTCGTTCGGGGTGAGCTGGTACGCCTTGAGCTTGTTCGGGTCGAGCCAGACGCGCATGGCATACTGGCCGGCACCAAAAACATTGACGTTGCCGACGCCGGGCAGGCGGGCAAGCTCGTTGATGATGTTGATGGTGGCGTAATTGCTGAGAAAGAGGCTGCTGTACTGGCCCTTGTCGCCAACCAGCGTGATGATCTGAAGGATCGCGGTCGATCGCTTCTGAACCGTCACGCCCTGGGCCTGCACGGCCGTGGGCAGGGAGGCGAGCACGCTCGAAACCTCGTTCTGGACCAGAACCTGCGCGAAATCGAGATTGGTGCCGATCTGGAAAGTGACGGTGAGGTTATAGGTTCCGTCCGCGGCGCTGGTCGATTGCATGTAGATCATGCCCTCGACACCGTTCACCGCCTGCTCGATCGGCAGGGCGACATTCTGCATCACGGTGAGCGCGCTCGCGCCGGGATACCGTGTCGTGACCTGCACGGTCGGCGGCACGACGTTCGGATACTGGGCGACCGGCAGGCCGAAAAGGGCGACGCCGCCGAGCAGCACGAAAAGAATCGCCAGCACATTGGCGAGCACGGGGCGGGCGATGAAGAACTGCGAGATCATCGGCGGCGGGCCGGCTTACTGGCTCGGATCGACAGTGTCGGCAATCGTCGTCATCTTGGGTGCGACGACCTGCCCGGGGATCGCCCGTTCATTGCCGCTGATGACGACCTTGTCCGTCGGCGTGAGGCCGCTCGTGACGACGCGGAGCTGGCCTTGTTGCTGCCCGAGCACCACGCGGCGCTGCTCGACCCGGTTGTCCGAGCCGACCACCAGCACATAAGTGCCCTGCTGATCGGTGGCCCAGGCGGCGTCCGGGATCAGGAGCGCGTTTTCGAGCTTGCCCTCCGGGACCCGGACCTGGACGAAATAGCCGGGCAGCAGTGCGTGATCCTTGTTCTCGAAGATCCCTCTTGCCAGCAGCGTGCCGGTCGAAGGATCGACATCCGGTGATACGTAATTGAGCACGCCTTGATGCGGATAGCCCGTCTCATTGGCGAGCTGGACATCGACCGGAATCGCGCCCAGCTTCGCCAAGGTGAGTCCCTTCGCCTGCAACTGCGCGCGAATGCGGAGCACGTCCTGCTCGGCAACGTTGAAGGTGACATAAATGGGCGCGATGGTGACGATGGTGGCGAGCTTGGTCGGACCCGACTGGCCAACGAGTTCGCCGACCGATTGGAGGTGCCGCGTCACCACCCCATCGAACGGAGCGTTGACGCGTGTGTAGCTCATGTTGATGGCGGCAAGGGCGAGGTTGGCCTCGTCGTTCTGCACGGTCGCCTGGTCTGCGTCACGCTTGGCTGTGGCCTGGTCGAGGGCGGATTGCGAGGCAAAGTTCTGCGAGGCGAGCTGGGACTGGCGCACATATTCGGCCTGCGCCTGAACGAGGTCGGCCTGAGCCCCGGCGAGCTGCGCCTGTGCCTGCTGCAACTTGGCCTGGTAGGGCGGCTGCTCGATCACGAAGAGATTGGTACCCTTCTTCACGAACGCACCGTCCTGATAATTGATCGCGGTCAGAAAACCGGAGATCCGAGCGACGAGATTGACTTCATCGACCGCCACCGTGTTGCCCGTGAGCTCGAGATAAACGGTGACGTCCTTCTTGAGCGGGGTCGCGACCCCCACCTCGGCGGGCGGGGGGGCGACGTAATGATTCTCCTGCTTGCAGCCGGCCAGCAGGAGGGCTGCCCCCATCGCCGGAACAAGAAGGCCAGCCCACCGCACGCCGCGCATCATCCGCTCCCGCGACACTTCTCTTTCCTCTGCGCGCGCCGGAAAGTTCCAGCACCGCACCATACGCCGGCCGCACGGGCCGCCCTTCGTCACCCGTCGCCGCCTGCCCAATAACTGTTACCGATATGCGCGCCGAGGTTCCGGGTGCTTGACTATTCCGGGGATGCCCGGTGTCGCAAGCCAAAGGATCGCGAGCAAGGCATGGCTCGACCCTATTCTTGCCCAATTGTGCCCCATCTCTCGCCTTTTTTGCTTCGCAGCATGCCTGGAAGCTGGATGCCTCCCCAGCTCAGGCATGCGGTCTCGCCCCCAGCAAGGCTTGCATGCCGTGCCTTCGGCCCGCGTCGGGCCGCCCCCGACCCGGCGCGGGCCTCTCTTGTCAGCGACCTATTCCAAACTCAAGGCATGGCGAATGGATCCATTCGGCCGTGGAATCCAAACTGTTGCGCCATTATCACAATTTCAGACTAGGGCCGCTTCTGTTTTCACGCAACTGGTTCCATTACACGAGACAGACGTCCGATATCACCCCGATATCGTGAGAAGGCGGATCGCTTCGCGGGGCGCCGAGTTGCACCGGAAGCCCAATCGATTCAAAAGCATGCCAGGGTTGCGATTCGGGTTGAAGACTGCCCCGGCCAGACGCTCCCGCCCATGCTTCAGGCGGCGATAAACGGCCTGTATGCGGGGGGTCGAGAAGAGGCAGGCCATCAACCCCACGTAGATTATTTCGTCGGCTGCCACGACGGCTCTCGAGGCCGCCTCCTCAGGTGCCGACCGACCCGCCGTGCCGACCGACCCGCCGGGGCGATCGGCCCATCGCGGAGACACGCGTCCGACCAAGGCGCACCGATCGGTGGTCGCGTCTTGAGGTCGCGTTCGCTTTCTCCTCTCGACCAGTATGATGGGCCACTTCGTTGCCGATGGATGCTCAACGAGCCGCAAGCCGCGGCCAAAGGCCGTGCGTCAATTCCCCGAGGGATGGATTTTCTGGCTGGCTTGATGATCGCCACATTCCTCCTTCGCAAGGGATCGGCAGATCGTGCATTTGGGGGAAGCTCGCCTCCGATTAAGCTGACTGGTGACGGAGTCCGTCGAGGTACCGCGCTATTGTCGATGCCTCGATCAGGAGGCCGTCGTGGGTCGTTCCGCCCGCCTTCTTGCGCTGCTCCAGGCTCTGCGGCGCCGTCGTCATCCGGTAACCGCCGCCACCCTGGCTCGGGAGTTGGACGTCTCCGAGCGAACGATCTATCGCGACCTGTCGGAGCTGGCCGCCCAAGGCGCCCCTGTCGAAGGTGAAGCCGGTGTTGGCTATATCCTTCGTCCCGGCCTGTTTCTGCCGCCCCTCATGCTCACCGAGGATGAGACGGAAGCCGTCCTGTTGGGACTACGTTATGTTGATCAGCGTGGCGACAAGGTGCTGACCGAAGCGGCAGAGAATGCCCGCGCCAAGATCACGGCCGTTCTCTCTCAAGAGATGCAGGCCATTACGATCACTCCGATGACGATCCCCGGCCCTCACGGCGGAGCATTTCCGGAGAATAAAGTGCCGCTCGGCCTGTTTCGTTCCGCGATCCGGATGCAGAAGCGGCTCGCCATCCACTATATCGATGGCGCGGAGCGCCATACCCGACGCGTCATATGGCCAATTCAGCTCGGCTTCATGGATAGCGCCCGCGTGCTCGCGGGGTGGTGCGAACTGCGGAAGGCCTTCCGATTCTTCAGGACCGACCGAATCGGCCTGGCAGAGCTGCTCGACCGGTATCCCTCGCGTCGAGCGGATCTGCTCCGCGACTTCCGAGCCCAGTTGCACGACGAGCGGCAGCTCCGCGACACTCCTGACAGGAACTGACAGGGGCATCGATTAGCATCCTTCCATCATGATGGAGATGGAAGTCATGCAGAAAATCTCGGCCGATGCCCTGCCCAAGGTCATCCTCGACCACATTGCCGCCCATAAGAACCATGATCCCGATGCGTTCATGGCGACGCTGGCGCCGGATGCTCTCGTCAACGACGCTCAACGCGAGTTTCTCGGGCATCCGGCCATTCGCGCATGGGCCGGCAAGGAGATCTTCGGCGACAACGTCACGCTGGAAATCGAGAGCGCCTTCGAGCATTCGAATGGCACGATTGTCCGCTTCCGTGTCGATGGTGACTTCGACAAGTCGAACCTGCCCGATCCTGTGATCCTCACGTACTACTTCACTGTCCGGAATGAACAAATCAGCCTGCTGATCATCTTGCTCAACAAATCAGCCGCCCTCTCAATCGGCGATTGACCACGAAACCTCTGAAAGTGGATGATGCCCTGTTTCTGTTGATTTCCGCTGAGATATGACCCAGGATTTCCGGCGAGAATTGACCCGCCCCGTGGTGATGTTTCATGCGTCACGTTGGGGCCAAGGCTGGATTCCTCTCTTTTGGTTTTTGGGATTTCCGGGCTGAGCTGTTCCTGAGGCGAAAGCCATCGTTTCCGGTTTCCGGGATGTGGCGGTGGTGTGTCAGGTGATCTCAGAGCGCGAGCGGGATCGCAGAAAAGATCCCGTTAGGATCAAACTGCCGCTTCAAAGCCCGTAGTTTCTCGGCGTTGCAACCGTGAGCCCACGGAATCTGATCATGATCTTCCGGGCCGAGCAAATTCGCGTAGCCACCCGGCAGCGCATTTGGGGCCAGGGATTGCCAAAGCCTGTCCACCCACTGCCGGTGGAGGTCCCCATCATCGTCAACGTCCGACTCCCAGCCAGCGATGATTTCCAGCAGGTAATGCTCGCGCCGCTCTGCGAACGCAGTCGCGGTCGTAGGAATCCTGGTCGCGGCACCGTGCAGGTGGTGCAGCACGAGGGCCGAAAATGGGGAGGTCCTGGAACCCCCCGCCGCGACGAGCCCAGAAATGACTGTTGGCGTTAGATCTCCGAGCCACAAGGTTTTGATCGCATAATTGCGGCCGCTTCTGGCATGCCTGTCGAATGTGTCGAGCATTTCTCCATAGGTGATGGGTCCGATTTGCGCTGCTGTCGGTGTCCCGACATGTTTCAGTTCCTGGATAATGGACATGCCATCATCGATTCCCCCGCTCCACATTGGCGCCAGGAACATGGCTGGGGCGCCGTCCGCCGTTGAAAGCATCCCTGCCAGAACCCCCAACTCATCGGGCGCGGACGCCATCACTGACGCATAGCGTTTCAGCGCGGCGGATGCCTGCTCCCACGGAAACAAAATCAGTCCGGCAAGCACGCTCGATTGATGATGCAGGCGGATCCTGAGAGAGGTGACGACGCCGAAATTGCCTCCACCACCACGGAGCGCCCAAAACAGGTCCGGATTATCATGGGCATCTGCCGTGACGCATCGCCCGTCACTCAGCACGATATCGGCGCTTAGGAGATTATCCAGAGCCAAGCCAAAACGTGAGCTCAAAAGACCGTAGCCGCCGCCGAGTGTCAGACCGGTCATCCCGACATCACCGCAGCTGCCTGTGACAGCGACAAGATTGTGGAGAGAAGCCGCCGCGATCAGGTCTCTCGCGAGCGCACCACCACCGATGGTTGCGATGCACGCCTCCGGATCGATCCTGACATCCCTCATCGCAGAAAGATCGATTACGAGACCGTCATGGCACAAGCATCGCCCCGCCCAATCGTGTCCGCCGCCCCTCACCGACAACGCCAGCCCATGTCTCTGGGCCATACGAACACAGGCGCTTACGTCCGCGGGCGTCCTACAGCGGGCGAAGAACGAGGGGGAGTGCTTCACAGCTCCATTCCAGATTTGCCGCACGCGCATGTAGTCGGGGTCTGTCGTGGACATCACGGCACCGCTCATCACATTCCGCAGTTCGTCTGCCAAACCAATTCCGGTCATGTCCGCCTCTTTCATCGACTCCGTCAGGCTTCATCAAGCCTCTAGAGCGCGATGATTTTAGGTCATCGCGCTCTAGGTTTGTTTTCTCGATCAATTTCATGGCTTCTGGTGGATCGCTTCACTCGGGGTCCCCGCGAACACGTTCGCGGGGTGCCCCGATCCACCAGAAGCCATATTGATCTGGATCGCGCGATGATGAGGCAATTATGCTGCCCAAGTTTTACGCCAAGGATTGAACGGATTACAATCGTAGCATTCGAGCCTGATCACGGACTTGACTCATCAACGCAGGGAAATGCTTCCGGCCGAAAATGCTGGCTAAGCGTAGTTGCGTCGTAGAGTCGCATGAAGTGGTCGTCTCACTGTTCGTGTCGGTCATCAACGAGAGAAGCTCTGCACTGCAATGGCTGCGTCGAAATTGCCCCGATTGATCGGGGTTCTGCCGTTCATCAACGTTTTCCCCA